>NZ_SLUN01000023.1 GCF_004340685.1 Hydrogenispora ethanolica
ACAGCGCTACTTTGCTGAGTTTTGCTATCGTTTTAACCGTAGGTTTTGTGAAGAACGGATCTTTGATAAATTGCTCAGAGCTTGCGTTTCTCATGTCCCGATTACCTATGCGGATCTAACTTTATAATCATTACTCAAGCCATTCCCGTCCCAGCCGGAAGCTATTCCCGGCACCCACTCGCTAAAATGGGATATTTCCGCTTCAAGTGTCCCGGCTATTTTATCGAACCTTTGATTTTCGGCTAATTCCAGCCGTTTCTCCTCTCGGTTGATATAATAAAAGCTTTACGTTTTCTACAGAATTGCCTTGGTGTAAAGAAGCAGGATTAATTTTGAGGCTAATCCGAAGATTCTTATTACTTTGAAATTTCAAACCATATGGGCTGAAATTATAGGGTTTCGAAATCGGATAAAAACCGAAAGGAACTTTTATGTCGCTCAGATCAGGGTCTCCCCAACTCACCGATAGTTCTTTATCGGTGGCTCCGGCGGGGATTGACAAGTCCATATCCGCAAATTTAAAAGTGGTAAGACTCTCTTTACTGGCTCTGAAAGTAAGTCCTTCAGCAAATGTTTTGGTAGTCCATAGAGCTGTTAGTAGGACCGACTGACAAGTAGCACAAACCCTTTTCTAGACATATTCGTTCCCTCCCTCACCGATAGTCTATTTACGAATAAATCTAGATTCGATTTAATATGGAAAATTCCCCCATTTTTTTATTGCGTTATGTATCAGTTTTTACAAATAATTACAATAACTAAATCTAGCTGGAAACGCCACTGCACTCATGCGGCAACCAGGACCAAAAGCATGAGCTTTCTTTACCAAAAACTTGCATGTCGTTTCAAAAAGTTTGTTCTCAGTCAGTCAAGCCCTTTCTTCATTTCCCCGACCGATTCGTTCACTTCCCGCGATTCTTTCTCGAATTCCTCCCAACGCTCCCCCGAATGCTCCGGACTTTCATTCCGTTACCGAAGATGCCCTTTCTCTTTCGAAAAGTATTCATTTGTCAATCAAAATTGCATGCACAGTTACTGTGCATGTTCTCTTTGCAACTGCGTATACTTGCCCGGTAACCGTGCATGCTTGCACAGTTGCCGGACCAGCTCGCGCAGTGACTGTACAAGTCTACTCAGTTGCTGAGCATGGCTGCGCAGATGCCGGGCATACCTGCACAGCATCTGCGCATGCTCACCCGGTTACCGGATCAGATCGCGCGGTTCCTGAGGTAGGTCGTACAGTTGCCGCGCGTGCTCTCCCAGTTGCTAAATATGCTCTTTTGAGCGCCGGTAATCCTCATCCTTCCTTCCACACCCCCTTCACCCATTCCGTCTCATCCGTCCATACAGCCAAAAAGAGGCTCTGCGGCCTCTTTATGATGGATAGCGGTAAAAAGTTGAATTTTAACCCCTTCATTTTTCCATCATGTCCGGCTATCGGGCCATGATGGATATGAAGAATTGAATTCAATTATATATGTTGCAGCAAGTTTTTGTACATTCAAAATCATTGCAACATATTTCCTTGATTCATAGGTTGAAATAAATACCGTGATTTTCCCTTTTCCAGCCATGCTTCACGGATGGAAAAGCTTTCTCCAATTTTCATTTCAACCTATATATCTCTTCCGTGAATGAAAAGAGATAAGCCCGGCACTCATAGGGTCTTAGCGAGAATCGCGCCATCGGCCCGTCAGTAACGGTATAGTTTCCGATCAACAACTGACCGGCCGAATACCGGATATGCTCCGGCAGCTCAAACAGGGGGGTTTGAGCGGTAAAGTTGCATACCACCAAGAGTCCCTGTTTATCCAGGGCCCTGATGTAGGCGTAAATCTCCTCGCTGTCCGCCAAGATCAGATCGTAGCTTCCGTAGAGGATAACCTCATTTTCTTTCCGCGTTTTGATTAACCGTCGGTAATAATGAAGGATGGATTCCCGATCCGTCATTTGCGCACTGACATTGATCCGCCGGTAGTTCGGATTGACTTTGATCCAGGGCGTCCCCCCGCTAAAACCGGCGTTCGCGCTGTCATCCCATTGCATGGGGGTGCGGGCGTTATCTCTGGAAAAATGGCGCTGATAGCGCAGAAACTCCTGGCAGTCCCGCCCTTTTTGCACCACCTCTTCCTGATAGGCATGGAGCACGCCGATGTCGCGATAGTCGGCGATGGTTTCGAAAGCCATGTTGGTCATGCCGATCTCTTCGCCTTGATAGATGTACGGGGTGCCCCGCTGCAGATATAAACAGGTAGCCAGCATTTTGGCTGATTTTTCCCAGTATTCTTGATCATTCCCGAACCTGGACACCACCCGCGGCTGATCGTGATTGTTCCAGTAAAGACTGTTCCAGCCGTCATCTCCCAAATCCTTTTGCCAGGTGGAGAGGATCCGCTTCAGCTCGGTCAGGCGAAACGGTTTTTGGGCCAGCCGCTCCCGGTCCTTGTCCAGATCCATATGTTCAAAATGAAAGAGCATGTTCAATTCCGCCCGGTTTTCCGCGACATAATCCCGGGCAATCGCCGGGGTGACTCCGCCGGTTTCGCCGACCGTCATGATATCGTACTTGGATAAGACGTTTTGATGCAACTCCCTCAGATACTCGTGGACCCGCGGGCCATTTAAGGCCAGGGAGCAATCGGCATAAAGCTTTCCCGGAGCAACGGGGCCATCGGGAAAGCGGGGATCCTTCGAAATCAGATTGATGACATCCATGCGGAAGCCGTCGACGCCTTTATCCAGCCACCAGCGGACAATATCCTGGACTTCCCGCCTCACCGCCGGGTTATCCCAGTTCAAGTCGGGCTGCTTCTTCGAGAAGCAATGCAAATAATACATAGCCGTGGCCGGATCATACTGCCAGGCCGAGCCGCCAAAGGCCGACCCCCAGTTGTTGGGCTCTTGGCCGTTCTTCCCCTCTTTCCAGATGTAAAAATCCCGATAAGGGTTATCCCTGGATTTCCGGCTTTCGACAAACCAAGCGTGCTCATCGGAGGAATGGTTGACCACCAGGTCCAACAGTATCTTGAGTCCTCTTCGGTGCGCCTGCGCCAATAACTCGTCGAAATCGGCCATCGTCCCGAATTCAGCCATGATCGCCCGGTAGTCGCTGATGTCATAGCCATTATCATCGTTCGGCGATTGAAAGATCGGACAGAGCCATAGCACATCGACGCCCAACCATTGGAGATAATCCAATTTCGCCGCGATCCCCCGCAGATCGCCGCTGCCGTCTCCATTGCCGTCTTTAAAACTGCGGGGATAAATCTGATATACCACACTCTCTTTCCACCAGGTTTTCTTCATCGCCGCTCCTCTCCTTGACCAATGGTTCGCGTTACAATATCCCATTTCCGCAATGACCGGACGGTGCAGGGACCCTTGGAAAAAAGCTTCACCCGGGTGGCCCGCCGGCCCGGATAGATCCGGGCCGTCATAACCTTGACGCCTTCCCCAATAAATACTTCCACCGAACATCGATCTACAAAAATGCGCAGTTCCAGCCGGTTATCGGCCAGATCCGCCGCGCTCCGGCGTTCCCCTTTCGGACCGCGGCCCGAACGATCGCGGTTCAGCCGGAACATTTTTTGAGCCCTGTCATAGGCCAGAACCGTCTCCTCCGTTTCGTTCGCGCGGAGCTTCAAGCCGAATTCCACGGCCGTCCCGGCCTCAAAGGTGACTTGAAGCTCATAGCTATCGCCCCCGGTTTCAAGCTCGATCTCCCCGTCCAGCCCGACATCGTGCCATGCCGACGGGTTGCGGCGGTACTTCTCAATCTCCCGAATCGGCTTAAAGCATAACCGGCCATCCTTCAGGATCATTTCCCGGGGTAAGGTCATGGCGCCGGCCCAATGGTGCCCCCATGTCCGGGTCGGCTCGGCGCTTTCCCACATATCCATCCAGGCGACGACCAGCCTTCGGCCTTTATCGTCCAGCGTGGTTTGGGGGGCGTAAAAATCAAAACCGTCATCCAGCGCCTGAAAATCGTCGGTTTCAAAGACGCCTTTCGCCAGATCGGCCTTGCCGGTCAGCGCCACCGCGGAGTGCAGGTTATGGAGAGCATCCCCCCCGACATGCTGCGCGGAAACCAGCAAGACGTCCCGTCCCCCCAGCCGGAAGAGGTCCGGGCATTCCCAGTTGCTGCCGAGGCGGCCCTCCCCTTTCGCCAAGACATTGACAAACTCCCAATTCAACAAGTCCGGGGACCGGTAAAGCAAGACCTGGCCGTCCCGGCGGCAGTCATTGGAACCGATGACCAGGTAATAATGGGCGCCGCTTTGAAACACCTTGGGGTCGCGAAAATCTTGCTTGCTGGCATTGGGGGGGATTTGAGCGATGTCGATGACCGGATTGACGGGCAACTTCGCAAAAACGAAACCTTCATCCGAGCAGGCGACGTTTTGAGTCTGCCGGTACTCGTCCGGACCGGATCCGGTCAAAACATGTCCGGTATAAAGCAGATAGAGCCGGCCGTCCTTCTCAATGGCGCTCCCGGAAAAACAACCGTCTTGATCGTACGCTCGGTCCGGCGCCAGCGCCACCGGCAGATAGCTCCAGGTAACCAAATCTTCGCTGACCGCGTGGCCCCAATGCATCGGCCCCCAAACCGGCCCGTAAGGATAATGCTGATAGAAAAGGTGATACCTGCCCCGATACTGGATAAAACCGTTGGGATCATTGATCCAGCCGTACTCTCCCATGAAATGATATTGCAAGCGGTATTGATCATTCAGCCGATGCTTATTTTGGCGGATATAGCGGTTGGCGGCTTCAGTTTTAGCGCCGATAGGAATTCACGCCCCTCATGAAATTGAAATAAAAAGCTGCTGAACCTTCTGCTCGGAAAATGGATAGGCATCGCTCGGATGATTACTTTATCGAGCCTTCCATAATTCCTTTGATGATGTGTTTCTGCAGAAACAGGTAGACAATGATGATCGGAATGATCGTCATCAGCAATCCGGCCATTAAGTAACCGTACTCCACCGTATACGTGCCGAAGAAATAGAAGGTCGACAATTGCAACGTCCTTTGATCGGGAACCAGCAAAACCAGGCTGGGCAAGAGAAAGTCGTTCCAGATCCATAGCAGATCCAAAATGACAATGGTTATGGTGGTCGATTTCAACAGCGGGAATACGATTTTAAAAAAGATCTGAAGTTTGGAGCACCCGTCGATCATCGCCGATTCTTCCAGCTCCAAAGGAATACTCTTGATAAATCCGTGGTAAATAAAGACCGCCAGCGACGAGCCAAAGCCGATATACATGTAGATCAAAGCCCATTTGCTGTTGAGCATTCCAAGAGATCCGTAAATCTTTACCAACGGTATCATAATCGCCTGGAACGGGATGATCATTGCCGCGATCATCAGCAAAAAAATGAACCGGTTGATCCTCCAGTTGTTCCGGACAAAAAAGTGGGCGGTCATCGCCGAAAAAAGCGGGATCAAAATAACACTGCCAGCCGTGATGATCAGCGTATTGAAAAAGGCATACAGGTAACGCATTTTTTCAAAGGAGTGACGGAAATTATCAATGTTAAAATTCGCCGGCCAGGAAACCGGGTTGGCCAAAAATTCCGGGGTCGTTTTGAATGCGTTCACTATCACCAAAAAAAACGGGATCAAATAGCCGGTTAAGACCAAGCTCATAACGATTCCCTTGACAATGTGCAGAACTCTTTTCCCGGTCGGCCGTTGATTTCTAAACCCTAGCAAACTTGAGGGCTCCGCTTTCCAAGCCGCCGTTTTCATGCCTCTACCTCCAGCTTTTTGCCAAAATAAACCTGGGCCAGCGATATCCCGGCAATTATCAGAAAGAGAAAGAATGCTTCCGCTTGCCCGGTGCCGTATTGTTGCGACAGAAATGCCTTGCGGTAAACATGCATCGCGATGAGTCGTGTGCTGTCAAAGGGTTCGCCCTGGGTCAACGCCAGGTTGATGTCGTAGACCATAAATCCTCTGGACAAAGATAAGAAAATGCAGATAATAAAGGAGGGGATCATCAGCGGCAGCACAATGCTTTTCAACCTCATCCAACCATTCGCCCCGTCGATGCTTGCCGCCTCCAGCAGCTCCTTGGGCAGATTCATAAAACCGGCGATATAGATCACCATCATATATCCGGAAGACTGCCAGACCACTCCGATGATCATCGTCCATAAGGCTCGGTCGGGATCTCCCAGCCATGAGGTTGACAAAAAGGGAATTCCCAGTTTCTCCCCGACAAACACCAATCCGGTGGTAAATATGACATATCGCCAGATAAATCCCAAAATGATTCCCCCAATCAGATTGGGGGCGAAAAAGCCGGCGCGAAAAAAGCTCTGGCCTTTCATGCCGCTGGTCAACCAAAAGGCCAATAAAAAAGCGATTCCATTCACTAAAATCACTGAAAAAAACACATATTTCGCGGTCAGCCTGAAGGAGGTCCAAAACTCCGCGTCGGCGAGGGCGGCGCGATAATTGCCCAAGCCGACGAAGGAATGACTTGAGGCGAGTCCGTCCCAATTGGTGAAAGTCAAGTAGATGCCATATAAAAACGGCAGGATGACCACGGCCAGAAAAATAAAAGTGGTGGGTCCGGCAAAAATTAGAAAGTTTTTGAAATTGGCGAGAAGACGGTTTTCTTTCGTCATGTCAGCACCCCTCTTGAAGAGTTGCGATATTACCCTAACGGCATTTCCAGCAAATAAATAGCGGATCGGGATAACCCGACCCGTTATTCATCGCGATTCACACCATGTCGCCGATTAACCCTCAATTATCGTAGACTTTTCCAATAATCTTCGATTCCTTTTAGTAAAGAGGTCCGGTCCGATTTGCCGGCCAAATATTTTTGCATCAGCGCGCCGACCTTGGCCCAATGGTCCGGCGGCATTACTGTCATAAACGGCATCGTCTTCTGATTCGCCAGATATTGCTTGATTGACCGGGCCAACGGGTCGGGAGGAGTCAAGGTGATGTTCTTAAAGGCGGGGATAATATTGCACTGATTGACCAAGGCATCTTGACCGGATTTATTATATACCAGCCAATTCAGGAAATTTTTTGCCGCGGTTTGTTGCTCCTTTGAGTTTTGCGTGACATCCAGGGCCACGAATTTGGTGGGACCGGCCACTATCTGAGTATTGCCGTAGTCGGCCGCATTGTTGCTGCTCGGCACCGGAATAAAGCCATAGGCGCCATTTGCCGTGTCAAAGCTCTTAATCTGCGGCCAGGCCCAGTTGCCCATGAACCAGAAACCGACCTGGCCCCCGCCCAAATATTGCGGACCCCTTTCGTAAGTGGCAGCCAACGGATCGGCCTTTGCCTGGTTGTATTTTTTCATCAAATCAAAGGTATCCAACAGCCCGTTGAAAATCTTATTGTTAACCAAAATCCACTTTGCCTTTTTTAAGGTTTTCCAAGAATTGTTCGACTGCCGCCGGGCGATTCGACTGTTCCCGATAGGCAATACATAAGAAATGCGCCGCCAGCGACCAATCCATCGGCGAAATAATCAGCGGCGCCACGCCGGAAGCTTCCACTTTTTTAAAGGCATTTTCCAGGCCCTGAATTGTTTTTATGGCAGCAGGATCAAATTTTCCGCCAAAAGCTTTATCCAATACGACCTTATTGTAAATTAACCCATAGCCCTCAACGGTAAACGGAAAAGCGATAACCTTTTTGTTGATGGTGCAATCGTCTAAAGTGTTCGCCGCCGCGTCCTTGACCCATTTTTCCCGGGATAGATTGGCGAGTTTATCCTTCAAATTGGGAAGATCGCCCCCATCCAGCATCAGCAGGGTCGGAGCGGAACCCGCGGCATACAGAGCGGACACTCTTTCAAAAGGGGACTGCCCGACCGGGCACGGGACAATTTCCAGGTTTACACCAGGATTCTCTTTCCCAAATCGTTTTGCGGCATCTTCCAGTTGAGACTGGATCTCTCCCTTGGAGTTAATGAAAGTAATTTTAACCGTTTTGGATTCTTTGGCCATACCGACAGCGGCGAACAGCGGCACTGTCAGCATCGCCAAAATCAACAAACCCGCCCACTTCATCTTGCTTTTCATTTCATTTCATCACTCCTTCAATTAATTATTGTATCAATCATGTTTCTTTTCTGTTAATTTCATTATACAATCGGCAGTCCTGTATGTCAACCGTTTGACATTAATTCCAAATCCACTTTTTGCAATTCCCGGAAATCGTCCGACGCCGGGATTAATTCACAGTATATCCAATTCACAATACTTTCCGGATTCGCTATCAAAATACGTTATCCGGTATTCATGAGTCTGCAGATCGGCCGTTAGCAACGTCTCATACTTCTCTTTCCGCCAAGAAATCTCCAGCGAATGTTCGTCTCCCGTATCCAAAAGCTGAAAAATGCCGTCAAAAGCGGGATAGGAGTTCCTGAACCTCATCAAGGCGAATAGCTTTTGCAAAACCGGTCTTTTTAAATTCGCGGCAATCTCCTCTTTGGTATAATAATGGCGGTTGATATTCCGGCCGATCTTGGTCTCCTCCAGCAGCTTAATATCGTTTTCCCCGGCCAGCAAGCCGACATAGTAGACCTGAGGTATTCCCGGCGCGAAAAATTGAATGGCCCGGGCCAACAGGTAAGCGTCGTCATTATTGCCCAATGCCGAATAATAGGTGCAGTTTATCTGGTACACGTCCAGATTGTTATAAGCGATGGTATTATATATTTTTTTGACATTGGCGCCCCGTGAAAAAAGGTACTCCTGGGTTTGGGCTATTTCTTCGTCGCTTAACAGGCCGGCCACGTCAACCACTCCGATCCCGTCATGGGTGTCCAGCGTGGTAAATTGTTTTCGGGGACAGATTTGGAGCCAGTGAATCAGCCTTTGATTTGAACCGCTGTATAGCGAATATAACAGCAGCATCGGCAGGGCGAAATCATATACCCAGTAGCCTTTTTCCGCCAGTTTCAGCTGCATCGAGTAATGCTCATGGATCTCAGGAAGGATTGCCACGCCATAAGGACTCAGAACCGACCGGGTAAAATCCAAGAGCTCCCAAACCTCCGGTTCAACAAAGAAACAACTGGTACCCGGCTTCTTGACGGCATAGGCGAAGGCATCCAACCGGATAATCGCCGCTCCTTTCCTGGACAATCCCCGCAAATTCTCGGCGACGAATTGCCGGGTGGTCTCCGTGCTGAGATTCAAGTCAATCTGTTCTTCAGCAAAGGTACACCATATTTTTTCCCTGGTGCCGTCCGCGAATTTCGCTTCGACGTAGGGAGCGCGCGGTTTCCGCTTGTAAATCCGCTCGATATCACCCGGACCGGGTTCCCCGCCCGGCCAAAAGTCCCGGTAACGAATGAAAAGATCCGCGTATGCCGAATTATCCCCGCGCTTTAAAAAATCCTGATAGTACTTTGAATTCCGGGAGATATGATTGACCATGAAGTCAAACATCAAATAGCAATCTTTGCTCAATTCCGCGATGTCCCGCCAGGTTCCGAAATCTTCGTCCACTGTGTCATAGGCCAGAGGGGCAAAGCCCCGGTCGGCGGAAGACGGGAAGAATGGCAAAATATGAACCCCGCCGATAATCCCTTGAAAGTCCCTTCGTAATATCTCCCGCAACTCCGGCAGATTTCTCCCCAGGCTATCGGCATATGTAATCAGCATAATCTCGTTTCTTATCGGCATTGAACGACTCCTGTCCATTTTGATTGATTTAATCAAATTATATATTTTCTCTCAAAATATATCAACCGGTTGACATTATCTTTATAAAAAAATTCCTTTTCAGCTTGGCTCAAAAGGAATTGCCGCTTTCGTATCAAAACGCCGCCCGCATTAGGTGGTGTTTCTCTCCACCAGACGGACTGGGAAGATGTTCTCCATGAGAACTTCTTTCCCGTTTATCTGTTTGATAAGCAATTCGACCGCCCGTTTGCTCATCTCCGCCATCGGCTGCCGGATGGTGGTCAGCTGGGGTACAATCAAAGAGGCCAGTTGAATGTCGTCATAACCGATAATTTTGATATCCTCCGGAATTCTCTTGTTTAATCGGCTGCAAGCTTGAATCACCTGCACCGCCGTGATATCGCTGGTAAATACGCCGTCAATATCCGGATATTCTTTAAACATGTTATAAATCAAGCGCTCATTTTGCGGAATATCAAACACATCGACCTCGGTTTGAACGGTGATGTGCTCCACCCGGTTGGCGACCACTTCAATGATGAACGCTTCATATCTTTTGTTGGACAGCATGTTCAAGCTCAAATTGCCGGAGATGTGGGCTATTTTCCGGCAGCCTTTTTGAATCAACAGATTGGCGGCCAATCTGCCGCCTTCGAAATTATCCGATGAAACAAACGGGATCGAATTGGTAATCTGCCGGTCAAAGGTGACGATGGGCAGATTTAGGTTGAGATACTCATCGATCTCCAAGGTATGGCTGCCCATGAGAATCCCATCGACTTTATGCCGTTTTAACATCTCGACGTATTCTTTTTCTTTCTTCCGATTCAAGTGAGAATTGCAGAGCAATATCTTATAACCGCATTCATAGGCATAATATTCAATATGGCTCGCCAACTCTCCAAAAAAGGAGTGCGCCACTGTCGGTATGATCAAGCCGATGATATTTGACTTCTGGCGGTACAAAGAACGGGCGATCTCATTGGGTTGGTACTGCAATTCTTTCATCGCTTCGGCTACTTTATTGCGGGTCTTTTCACTAATATAGCCCCGGTTGTTTAAAACCCGGGAAACGGTGGTCACAGTTACTCCCGCCATTTTCGCGACATCCTTTATAGTGGCCATGTCTTCCCTCTTTGATAGAATTGGCAATCCATCGCTTAACGGGCACAATCCAGTTGGTCCGTTTATTTTGTCTCTATTATAGCCTTGTTATCATGGTTTGTAAATTATTTAGCCATTTGGAGTATGAAACCGTTCCAGCCCCAATCCTCGGAATTTATCATATTTTACGATGTTCCCCGGCCGAAGCGCCAGCGAGACTCCTTTCGTCGCCCGGCCGCCTCATAAAAAAAGAGGCCGTGCGGCCTCTTTTCGGATAGGATTCGTATGTTAATTTTATTTCAGATATTCGCCGTTGACCAGGTTCAAGATCTTGCCGGTCTCTAGGAACTTCTTGACCAGCACCGCGGCGGTGCTGCGGCAGTCGTGGAACGCCTCCTTCGAATAAAACGCGGCGTGCGGGGTCAGGAGAATCTGCTCCATCCCCACCAGCTCCGGGTCCTGCGGCGGTTCGGTCGCCAAAACGTCCAGGCCGGCTCCGGCCACCTTGCCGCTCTTCACTGCGTCCTTCAAGGCCGTCTGGTCGATGGTGCCGCCCCGGGCGGTGTTGACGATGAAGACTCCCGGTTTCATCTGAGCGAACTGTTCGGCGCCGATCATTCCCCGGGTCTCCTGATTCAGCGGGCAGTGCAAGCTGATGACATCCGCCTGGCTCAGGAGCTCCGGCAGAGTCTCGACCCGCTCGATCCCCAGCGCCTTCTCCACGCCCATCGAAAGGTACGGATCGTAAAACAAGACTTTGAAGCCGAAGGCCTTGGCGCGCAACGCCGCGGCCGTCCCGATCCGGCCCAATCCGATAATGCCGAAGACCTGCTTCCGGAAACGGCGCAGCGTCTGTTCGCCGCTCTTCCAGTCCCAGACCCCGTCCCGGATCTGTTTGACATAGGGAAAGAGGTTGCGCAGTTGTGCCAGGGCCAGCGCGATGGCATGGTCGGCCACTTCCTCGGTGCCGTAATCGGTCACGTTGCAGACCGCGATGCCCATCTCCCCGGCGGCCTGGATGTCGACATTGTCAAATCCCACGCCGTTGCGGACGATGATCCGGCATTTTTTCAACCGGCCCAGCGCGGCCCGGCTCAGTTTCACCTGGTGCCAGATGATCACCGCGTCCAGCTCGTCGAAGGCGGCCGGCAGTTCCGATTCGTGGGCCACTTCCATGCGGATCACTTCGGCCACGCCGTCCAGCACCTGGGCTTCGACCTTGACTTCGGCAGCGTTGGAATTCACCGAATCCAGCACTCCCACCTTGAATAACGTACTCATTGACTGTTCCTCCATCTCATTGTTGTATATCGATATCCCTTGCAGAATATTGAATCCATTCATCGGACGCGTTTCATCCGCGGCGTCACCGCAATCCGCCCGGGGCGGGGACGCTCAGAACCGTTTGGGAACGATCGCTTCCCGGGTCCGCCGGATGTTCTTGACCACCTGGTCGAAGTTGCGCAACGAAATTCCGATAAATAAAGTGTCGATGATTGACAGCTGGGCCACGCGCGACGAGAGCCCCTCGATCCGGTAATGGGTCTCGTTGGAACAGGTCGCCAGCTTGATGTCGAGCACCCGGTCCAGCGGCGTGCGGGCGTAATGGGTAATGCCGATGGTGGTCGCCCCGCTGTCCTTGGCCCACCCAACCGCCTCCACAATGTCCTTGCTGCTGCCGGAGTGGGAGATGCCGATGACCACGTCTCCCGGCCCCAGCAAGCTGGCGGCCATCGCCTGCATGTGGGTGTCCTGGAAAGCGGTGACCGGGATCCCGGTCTTCATCAGCTTGTGAGCGGCATCGGCCGCCACCGACCACGAACCGGCCACCCCGTATATTTGAATTTGTTTGGCCCCGGCCAGCGCCTCGACGGCGCGTTCCAGTTCCCGGACGGAAAGCACATTCAGGGTGGAGTCCATCGCCTGTTTATTGTAGGCGAAGATCTTCTTGGCGATGGTCTCCATATCGTCCTCGGCCTGAACCTCCTCGTTCAAGATCTGCATCGGCTGCACGATGTCCAGGGCCAAGGTGATCTTCAGCTCCTGAAACCCCCTGAAGCCGAGCTTCTTGCACATCCGGACGATCGTGGCCTCGCTGACCCCGATCTGTTCGGCGAGCTCGGTGATGGGAAGGTTGATCGCCTCCTGAAAATGAGTCAGCAAATGCTCGGCGACGCGCTGCTCCGAATCGCGCAGCGCGGAGCGGCCTTCCCTGATTCTTTCCAAACCGGAAACTGCCATGGGAACCACCTCATTCTGTTAATCCATTAAAAATCCGCCGTTGACGTCGATAATCTCGCCGGTTATGAAGCCCGCCCCCTCGGAGAGCAGGAACATCACCGCCGCCGCCACTTCCTCGGGCTTGCCGAGGCGTTTCAGCGGGATGGCGGCCACGATCTGCCCGCGGCGCTCCTCGGACCACTGGGCGCTCATCTCGGTGGCGATGGCGTGGGGCGCGACCCCGTTGACGGTGATGCCGTACTCCGCCAGCTCCCGGGCGAAGGTCTTGGTCAGGCAATCCAGCGCCGCCTTGGATGGGCCGTAGCCCGGCGCCGAAGTAATGTCGCCCAGCTTGCCGGCGATCGATGAAATATTAACGATCCTGCCTCCGCCCTGCTCCTTCAAGCAATCAGCCACTTCCCGGCAGAACAGGAAGGCGCCCCGGGTATTGACCGCGAAGACCTCGTCCCAGTCCGAAACCTTGATCTCCGCCCCGGCGCGCCGCCGGATGATCCCGGCGTTGTTGACCAGGCAGTCGATGCACCCGTATTCCCGGCGCGCCGCCGCCACGGCGGCGGCGACTTGGGCCTCGTCCGCCACATTGCACGGGATGAAGCGGATCGCCGCTCCCCGCCCGGCCAGTTCCTGCTCGACCAGCGCTCCCCGGACCGTGTCGGCGTCGCACAAGGCCACGCTGTATCCTTCCCGGACCATGGCCTCGACCACGGCCCGGCCGATCCCGGTCACGCCGCCCGTTACCAAAGCTACTTTATTCCCCATTCGCTCCCTCGACTCCTCTCCCAGTTGAGAGAATTGCATAATTTGTGAAATAATCTTTTGTCCACAATATATCGTTAGGTATATCCGGGTCTTGCACTATAATATTGTGGCCACAGGGCTTGTTAAGGTAATGATGCAATTCTCTGAGCTCCAAAAGTTCAAATCTTTATAACGTGGCTCCTCCGTCGATCACCACCACGCTGCCATTCATATAGGAAGCCTCGTCGCAACAGGCAAACAGAATGGCCTGGGCGATCTCCTCGTCCTTGCCCAGGCGGCCCATGGGCTGCCTGGCGATGAAGGCGGCCCGCGCCGCCTCGGGATCCGCCTGGGCCTGCATCCGTTCTTCCAAGGCCGGCGTATAGGTGGTGCCGGGACAGACGCAGTTGACCCGGATATTCTCCTTGATGTAATCGGCGGCCATCGCCTTGGTCAGCGAGACCAACGCGCCCTTGGAGGCGGAGTAAGCGCTGCGGTCGACGATCCCTTTCAATGCCGCCACCGAGGCGTTATTGACGATGACTCCACCGCCCGTCTTCCTCATCTCCTGGACCACGTACTTGGATACCAGGAACGGCCCTTTAACATTGATGCGCATGGTCCGGTCGAAATCCTCCTCGGCCATGTCATCGACCCGGCCCGGCAGGATAATCCCGGCGTTGTTGACCAGAATGTCGATGCGGCCGAAGGCCTGGACCGCATCATTCACCATCTTGGCGGCGGCGGCCGCGTCGGCCACATCCGCCGGGACGGCCAGACCGGTCCCGCCCGCATTGCGCACCAGGTCCACGGTTTTGGCGGCCCTTTCGGGAAAAAGGTCATTCACGGCGACCCGCGCCCCGGCCTTGGCGAACTGGATGGCGGTCGCCTGCCCGATCCCCGACCCCGCGCCGGTAATCAATACAACCTTGTTGGAAAAACGCATGGCAATCCCTCTCTCTTGGAAAATCGCTGTCAGTCATCCATCCTGTGCCAGCGGTATAAAACCGCGCCGGGCTCCGAATTCCTGGCACTGCGAACGCCCGACGCCTGAAAACCCGATAACCCGGCTCACCCCTTGCCGAAGATCATATTGGGAATGAACAGCGCCAAGTCCGGGAAGAAGATAATCGCTAAAATAACCGCCACGGTAGCGATCAACAGCAACCGGGACTCCTTGAAAAACTCGCCGATCGAGCATTCAAAGATAGAGCAGACGATGTACATGACCACCCCGACCGGCGGAGTCAACAACCCGATGGTCAGCGTCATCACCATCACGATCCCGAAATGGACCGGGTCAATGCCCACTTGCTTGGCGACCGGCAGCAGAATGGAAGTCAGGAGCAAAATGAGCACCGTCGAATCCATAAACATCCCGGCCACCAGCAGAAAGGCGATGATAATCAGCATGATGACCCAGGGAGTGCTGGAGATGCCCAGCATGAATTGGGCCAACTGCTGCGGCAGCTGTTCCCAGGTGATCCCGTAGGCGAAGATCGCCGACAACGCGATCAGCAGCATGATCATGCCGATATCGAGCACCGTGTCCTGCAGGGTCTTGAGAAAACGCTCCCAGGTGAATTCCTTGTAAACCAAGGCGCCGATGACGATCGCATAGACCACCGCGAAGGCGCCGGCCTCCGACGGCGTGAAAAACCCCAGGCGCAAGCCGACAATGAGCAGGATCGGAAAGAGAAACGCCCAGATACAATCGATAAACGTCGTGGCGATCTCCTTCGGCGAGGCCGGCTTGGCCCGTTCAGGCTGATAGCCCTTGATCCGCCCGGTGATCGCGATCGAGCCCATCATAAAGATCGCCATCAACAATCCGGGGAGGATCCCCGCGGCGAAAAGCCGTCCGATCGAGACCTCGCCGATACTGCCGTACAGCACCAGCCCGATGCCGGGCGGGATCATCGTGACGATCAGCGAGGCGAAACCGATGATGCCGGCGGAGAAGCCTTTGGAATAGCCTTTCTCCGTCATGCCGGGCCCCAATACCCGGGCCTGCATCGAGGCGTCGGCGATCGCCGAGCCGGTGATGCCGCCGATCAGCGTGGCGAGAACCACATTGACCTGGGCCAGTCCGGCGCGGAGGTGGCCGGCCAGCACCGAAGCCAGCTTCATCAGCCGCTGGGTGATGCCCGTCTCGTTGAGCAGGTTGCCGGCGAAGACAAACAACGGGATCGCCAGCAAGGTAAAGCTTTGGGTCTGCGTCAGCACCAATTGGACCGGTATGGTAAACGGCAGCGACGACTGCTGCAGGAAGAATACGGATCCCGAAATGCCGATGGCGAAGGCGACCGGCATCCCCAGCATCATAAAGAGAAAAAACAGGCTTATGACCAATACCATGTATGCAATCCTCCTTACTATATATGTCGCACTAAATATTCCGAACAAAAACTTGGCGACATATTTTCCTTGCTGGATAAGATGAAATAAATTCCACTCTTTACCCTTTTCCAGCCATGCTTTAAGGCTGGAAAAGCTGGTTCGGATTATTTATTTCATCTTATATATCAATAACAGGTTACCGCCCTATCCGGCGGTCGGGGACAATGAGACTTTGAAGGCGGAACGCTGAGCCGTCCGCAACTTGCCGGACCGCGGCTAGAGAAATTCTTTGGCGGATCCCGGGCTTTGCAGGCGTTGATAGCCCCGCTTCAATTGTTCCCTGACTTTCAGGATCGTCGTAACCAGCATCAACAGCGACCCCACCGGCACGCTCAAGGTAACCCAGGTATAGCTGAAAGTCGGCATCCCTTGGAACGTCCGCAGCCGGGTCGTATAGGAGAGCCAAAATCCGAAACCGATCAACGCCGCCAAAAACAGCATGATGACCAACTGGTTGAAAAGCTTGATGTAAAACTGCGCTTTCTGCGGTAACCGGGTGACCACCAGATCGATGCTGACCAGTTTGTCCCGGCGGATGGCCACATCGCCACTGAGAAAGACGCACCAGGCAAAGAGGAAGGTCGCCATATCCACCGCCCAAACGATGGGATGATGGAGCGTCCTGGCGATGGCCGAGCCAAACACCAGCGCCGTAAGGGCCGCCAAGGCAACCTTGGCGATGAAGACCTCCGCCTTGCCGATAAACTCATAGAATTCTTTCACGGTATAACACCCCTGCTCTCTACGATCTT
This sequence comes from Hydrogenispora ethanolica, assembly GCF_004340685.1. NCBI lineage: Bacteria > Bacillati > Bacillota > Hydrogenispora > Hydrogenispora ethanolica. Next base: position 16,904 of record NZ_SLUN01000023.1, read on the forward strand.
TCATGAATTGCGGCCGGTCGGAAAACCGGTCCGCCGATTCCGGCCCGCACATTCCGGCGGACGGATGGTTTTCCAGCCCTGTCACTCACGGCAGGGCTGGAAACGCTTTTGAAATATCCCGGCGCCGCGCCCCGGCATGTCCGGAGCGAAACGCGCGTCCGGAACGGCTCAGTTCTTCTTGCCCATTTCTTTATAAACCTGATCGCGCACCTTGGTGAGGTTCAGCGCCTTGTAGGCGGCCTCGCCCGCTTTCTTGAAGGCCGCCACGTCGACATCCTCGACGATGGTCATGCCGCGTTTGGCGAGGTCCTTCTTGATCTCGACGACTTCTTTCTCCATCACCCGGGAGGTCTCCAAGCCCGCCTTGGAGCATTCCTGGACCAGGATCTTCTGGTAACTGGCGGGGAGGCTGTCAAAGAAGCGTTTGCCGACGACTTCGAAGTTGATCAACAAGATGTGCTTGGTCTCGCTCATGTATTTGGCGGCCTCGTAGAGCTTGGCCCCGGTCACATTGCGGTAGACCAGGTCCGCGCCGTCGACGGCGCCCTGTTGCATTCCGACGTAGACTTCGCCGAAGGGCATCGCCACCGGAGCGGCGCCCAGCGAACGGATGGATTCCTGCCAGATCGGCGCGCCCGGGGTCCGGATGCGGAGGCCTTTCAAGTCGCCAGGGGTGCGGATCGGCTTGTTGGTCACCATGTGCCGCAGGCCCTGGACCCAGTTGAAGGAGAGAATCTTGATCCCGTGTTTGTCTGCTAGTTCTTTCTCCCATTTCTTGATCGAGGGCAGGTTGTTGAGCTTCATGACAGCTTCGATGCTGTCCACAAAATAGGGGGCGTTCATTACCGCGATCTCCGGAACGTACATGCCGAGACGGGCCGAGTCGGTATTCTGACCCACATTGGCGCCCATCTTCAGCTGTTCGATGATATCCTCTTCCACGCCGAGCTGGGCGCTGTGGAACACCTGGATCTCCAGGCCGCCCTTGGTCCGCTGGTTCACCCGCTTGGCCCAGTTCAAAAAGCCTTGGTGGAACGGTTCGGACTCCGCCAGCACGTGGTTGAACTTCAAGACATACTTTTTGGGCGCGGCGAAACTGCTAAAGGCCGCCGTGAATACAAACACCGCCGCCAACGCCATTAAGCCCATTCTTCGGAAATTTTTCATCAATTCTACCTCCCGTTATGATTTGGTTTTTGGGTCCTGCGCTTCAACTCGAAACCGGATCGTCGAAAACTCCTGGTCTGACTGCAGTTAATCATGTCTGACCTTTTTCCCCGCAGCCGGTCCCATTGGCCGTTTTCACCCCTTTCCGCCTGGATTTGAAAAACTGCCCGTTCTTGAAAGAATGGGTATCGCAAAGATAAGGGCAGTGGATTGCAACAAGTTTCTGGTGAAATTATTCTTTTGAAATAGAATCCATTTCAAAACGTAAATAAACTTACCTGCTATGAAAATTATTTTCTCGTTTAAATCCTGTAATATCATATACTATAACATTAAAGGATCTCCTTCCTTCTTTTTGAAAAAATTTTTTTCAAAATTATCATTCTGTTTCAAACCGCCTTATTTCCGGCATCATGATTTTCCAATGCAATATTCAACCGAAATCGATAACAAAAACAAAACCCCTTCGTTCGCAAACGAAAGGGTTTTGTTCCGCCAAGCTGCTTTTTTCAAGAGTCCGGTCCGCCAGGCATTGCACAATCAGTGGTCATGGCTTCCGGGGAACGGTCTTGAAAAAATTTTTCTCAGTCAAACCGTCAGAAAAAACGTTTCAACGGCTCACGGGATCCGGTGACCGGCTCGCCAAAAGAGGCGCGCGAATTATTTTTCCGTTTTGATCATTCTAAATCCATTTCCAACATTGCCGTACGAGAATGAAATTGTTGTGGTTATCTCATTTCTCCCATCCGCTCCGGCGGGTGGGACTTTTTTTATTTGGAGGATGTTGGCGGGAACTTCATCCCGGCGCTCCCAAAGGCGATAAAGTCCTGCCATTGTGAACCCGGCCCGCCACCGGGCAGCGGTTTGCTCTTGCACACGGAGGAAGCAAATTTACCGGACGGCCCCACCTTCGCGCTGCTTTCTCGTGCGGCGCTTACCCGTCAAACTCCATTCGCAACCGGTCGGCTTCATCATACCAATACCTGGCGCTGAATGGCGGCGCGTCCGCCGGCCTCCCCAACGCCTTCGCAAGGAGCAACGGCAGATCGGCGACCATCGTCCGCGCCTCGGGCAAGCGGTCCGCCGGCCACCATTCGAGCGCGCCTTCGCCGCTCGCCACGACTGTGCGAGTTTCGCTCCGGGCCGTGAAGACGAACATCAGGATCCCGCGGGCCGCTCCGGCGTCAATATGGACGATCCCCCGCATCCGGAGATCGGTTACGGTAAGCCCGGTCTCCTCGCGGATCTCCCGCCGCGCCGCGCCGAATACGTCCTCACCGGCCTCCACGTGGCCGCCGACTCCGTTATACAGGTTCGGCCAGATCTTCTTGTCCGGCGCCCCTTTGAGTAGCAGCACCTCCCGGCCGGAGCCCGCAACCCCCTCAAAAGTAATCAATGCTAAAACGCGCGGGATCGCACTGTAGCGTCCCGCGCTGTTTTCAATTCCCTGCTCCGTCCGGCCCACGGCTTAAAACTCCGCCGTCCGCACCGTCCGGGGATAGGCGATGACATCCCGGATATTGGCCATTCCGGTCAGATACATGATCAGCCGCTCAAAGCCCAGTCCATACCCGGCATGCTTCGTCCCGCCGTATTTGCGGAGGTCCATGTACCACCAATAATCCGCTTTATGCAAGCCCAACTCATCCAGGCGCCGTTCCAATACATCGTAGCGTTCTTCGCGCTGGCTGCCGCCGATGATCTCGCCGACCCCCGGCACCAGCAGGTCCATAGCGGCCACGGTCTTATCATCGTCGTTCAGGCGCATATAAAAGGCTTTGATCTCCTTGGGATAATCGGTGACGAAAACCGGCTTCTTGAAGATCTGCTCCGTCAGGTACCGCTCATGTTCGGTCTGAAGGTCGCTTCCCCAGTCCACCGGATACTCGAATTGGTCCTTATTCTTTTGCAGAATCTCAATGGCCTCGGTGTAGGTCACGTGGGCGAACTCCGAACTGACCACGTTATGGAGGCGTTGGAAGAGATCCTTATCGATCATGTTGTTGAAGAACTCCATCTCCTCGGGGGCGTTCTCCAGGCAATAGTTGATGACGTACTTGATCATCGCCTCGGCCAGATCCATGTTATCGCGCAGTTCGGCGAAGGCGATCTCCGGCTCGATCATCCAGAACTCCGCCGCGTGACGCGCGGTGTTGGAATTTTCCGCCCGGAAGGTCGGGCCGAAGGTATAAATGTTCCGGAAGGCCATGCAGTAGGTCTCGCCGTTCAATTGGCCGCTGACCGTCAGATTGGTCTCCTTGCCGAAGAAATCCTGGGAGTAGTCGACCTCTCCCCGCTCATTGCGGGGCGGATTCGCCGGATCCAGCGTGGTTACGCGAAACATCTCACCGGCCCCTTCACAATCGCTGCCGGTGATGAGCGGCGTATGGACATAGACGAAATTCCGTTCCTGAAAGAATTGGTGAATGGCATAAGCGGCCAGCGAGCGGATGCGGAAGACCGCCGCGAAGGTGTTGGTGCGCGGCCGCAGGTGGGCGATGGTCCGCAGGAACTCGAAGGAGTGCCGCTTCTTCTGCAACGGATAGTCGGGGGCCGAGACGCCCTCCACCGTGATCCGCGTCGCTTTCAGCTCGAAAGGCTGTTTGGCGCCGGGGCTCTCCACCAGATTGCCCTCGACTGTCAGCGCCGAACCCACTCCCAGCTTGGCGACTTCGGCGAAATTCGGCAGACTGTCGTCGAAGACGATCTGCAGGTTGCGAAAGAACGAGCCGTCGTTCAACTCGATAAAGCCGAAACTCTTGGAGTCCCGGATGGTCCGCGCCCAGCCCGAGACCAGAATCGCCTGGTTCAGAAACTGCGGCGTCTCGCGGAACAACTGTTTGATTAGAATGTTAGCCATGGGTCCGCTCCTTTATCTCGAAAATTGTTTTTCATAAAGAAACAAATAAAAGCCGTTTCCGGCATCGGGTTCGGTCTCCCCGACCTTCATATAACCCAGCTTCTCATAGAAATGGTGGTTGCGAACGTTCCGGTACGGAGTATCCAGCGTCCACTTCCGGGCGTCCGGAAACCGTTCTTCGAGCGCCCGGAGCGCCGCAGCGCCGATCCCCAGATTCTGATGGGACGGGGCGATAAAGATCCGGCCGAGATGATAATGCCCGTTTTCGCGGCTGAAAATCACGACTCCGCCGACAATTTTCGCCTGATACAATATTTTAAAGTATAAGCTCTGCTTTTCAATGAGATTCAAGTGCCATTCCAGCGCGTCATGGCCCTCGGGCCCACAGCCGTATTGGGCGACATCCGCCGCAAAGGCCGCCGCCTGAATGTCCCGCAATTCCGCCGCGTCGCCGCTTTCGGCTCGAGCTAATGTAATCATCGCCATTCCTCTTCAGGGTCGCTCCGCCTTACCGGAAACGATCCGTTTGGATTCTTTTTCGTTACCCAGGATACAGTATACCAAATTGTCGGGTTCCGTCCAAGTCCCTGGAAGACTTATTGGAGCATATTGGATAAAATTATCACTTGAGACCCCTTCCGCACCCTCGCCGGTTCATGATATAATATTTGATTGTTGTAGTACATGATGGACTGGGTCCATCGCGATTGGATGTTTGGAGGTTTATGATGCCGGATACAGAGCCGCTCTTACAGGAAGAGATTCAAAAGCGCCGGACCTTTGCGATCATCTCGCATCCGGACGCCGGAAAGACCACCCTCACCGAAAAACTGCTGCTTTACGGCGGCGCCATTCATCTGGCCGGCTCGGTCAAGGCCCGCAAGGCGCAACGCCACGCCGTCTCCGACTGGATGGAGATTGAGAAGCAGCGGGGGATCTCGGTCACTTCCAGCGTCCTGCAGTTCGATTACGAAGGGTTCCGCATCAATATTCTGGATACCCCGGGCCACCAGGATTTCAGCGAGGACACCTACCGCACCCTGATGGCGGCCGACTGCGCGGTGATGCTGATCGACGTCGCCAAGGGCGTGGAGGCCCAGACAATCAAGCTTTTCAAGGTCTGCAAACAACGGGGGATCCCCATCTTCACCTTTGTCAATAAGTTGGACCGGGTCGGCAAGAACCCGTTCGAATTGATGGAAGAGATCGAAAAGGTGCTCGGCATCCGTTCCTACCCGATGAATTGGCCGGTGGGAATCCATGGTGAATACCAGGGCGTCTATAACCGCCGCAAGGCCCAGATCGAGCTTTTCGATACCGAGGGCGGCCACGGCCAGTACATCGTGCCGTCGACGGTCGGCAGCGTCGAAGACCCCTCTTTCGCCGAGCTGTTGGGCGAGGCGGTCCACCAGAATCTGAAGAGTGAGATCGAACTGCTCGACCTGGCCGGAGACGATTTCGATCTGGCCAAAGTGCGCCGCGGCGAGCTGACGCCGATGTTCTTCGGCAGCGCCATGACCAATTTTGGCGTCCGGCCGTTCCTGGAGGAGTTTCTGCGGCTGGCGCCGCCGCCCGCGCCGCGCCGCACCGACGCCGGGGAGATTGCCCCGGATGACGGACGCTTCTCGGCCTTCGTCTTTAAGATCCAGGCCAATATGAACCCGGCCCACCGCGACCGGATCGCCTTCGCCCGGATCTGCTCCGGCAAGTTCGTCCGGGGCATGGAGGTTTACCACCTGCAGACCGGCAAGCCGTTGAAGCTGGCCCAGCCGCAGCAGTTCATGGCCCAGGACCGGGCGATCATCGAGGAGGCCTATCCCGGCGACATCGTCGGCCTGTTCGATCCCGGGGTCTTCGGCATCGGCGATACCCTTTGCCCCATGGGCGATAAGTTCCGCTTCGAGGACTTCCCGGTCTTCCCGCCGGAGCAGTTCGCCCGGGTCCAGCCCAAGGATTCGATGCGCCGCAAGCAGTTCATCAAGGGAATTACCCAGCTGACCCAGGAGGGCGCGGTGCAGCTCTTCCGCCAGCCGGACTACGGCGTGGAGTCCTTCGTGGTCGGCGTGGTCGGCAGCCTCCAGTTCGACGTGCTCCAATACCGGCTGCAGGGCGAATACGGCGTGGATATCTATATCCAACACCTGCCCTACGTGATGGCCCGCTGGATCGCCGGCAAAAACACCCAATCGGTCAATCTCAGCGGCGATCTGCTGGTGCTGGACAGAAACGAAAAACCGGTGGCCCTCTTCCGCAGCGAATGGTCCTTCCAGAACACCGCCCAGAAACATCCGGAGCTGGAGTTCCTGGTGGTGCCGCGGCGCGGGCCGGAGGAATAAACCTGCCTGAGCGCAAAATTCAGATACAAAATCAAAATAATGTAGGACTGATTCGCAGTACGGATCAGTCCTTTTCACAGGTTTTTTTTATAATTCCTTCATGTATCGCTGAATCATCTTCAGCAACCACTCCGTTTCCCCGGGTACCTGCTCGCACAGCCGGGCGGCGGCCACCGGCAGCAGCCACACCGCGACCGCTTCGAACCCGATCCTGGCCAACCGCAGATACTCCTGCAAATAGACCGCTCTTAATAAACGCTTGACCGCTTTTAGCAGCACCTGGGTAGCCTTGGGGATATGCGGCGGCAGGTATGGCGAATCGAGAATCAGTACGGTCCGGGCCACATCGGCGCAGGGATTCCCGGCAGTGGCATTGCTCCAGTCGATCGCCACCCATTTCCGCTCTACGCCTAGGATGTTGTCGGGATGAAAATCGCCGTGGCAAACGCTGGAACCCTCCGGCAGCCGCCGCAGATGTGCTATAATCGGTGCTTGGTTCGCGCCCAGGCCGAATAGGGCGACGGAATCACGGATCGCGGACTCCATACGCTCCTTCTGCCCGGGCAAACCCGCGCCATTCGCCGCATGGATTTGCCGGTGAAACTTAGCCATCTGCCGGGCGTAATGCATGATCCGCCACGGCTTGGCTTCGATCCGGCCCAGCAGCGAAGGGCCGTCAAGGCGCTGATACAACAAGCCTTTCCGCCCATCGACATCGAACAGGCCGTAAACCGCCGGAGCGGGCACGCCGGCCGCGTGCACCGCCGCTCCTATCTCGGCCTCAGCCTCGATCCAAGCCGCGGGAACCCAATCATAAAAGATTTTCAGGACCCGCTCGTTTTCTAAGCGGTATACTTCAGCGGTCCTGCCCTTGCCGATCAAGATACCTTCCGGCATGGTTACCTCTTTTTTTCTCATTAAAGATTTCGAGCAGGAGTCTCCGGCGCTCTACGCCAATATCCGTCTCAGCCAGGGAATCCGCCGGGCCCAATAACTGACCCCGAAACAAAGCGGCACTACGACCAGTCCCGCCAGCACCGTTTTGAGCAACGGCATCATCGTAATCTTCCGCAACAACAGGGTTATCCCCACCAAAACGGGCGCATGCAAAACATAAACCCCGAAGGCGTTTTGCGAAAGGAAAGCGGCGATTCTTCCCTGGCGGTTCCATTTCTCGCGGAATAACACCAGTAAACCCAGACAGACTCCGCCGCAGAAGAACGACTCCCAAACCGCATAAGCCGCCGCCTGCCAATAAAAGCCGCCAAAGTAAGGCCGCATATCCCTAAACGCATCTCCCAATAACAAAATCGCGATCCAAAGCGGAATCCCCAATCCCAAAGCGGCTTTGAACCAAGCCGTTCCCAACCGGTACGGGATGTTCAGCAAACCATTGCGGCGGTATAAAATGATCCCCAGGCTAAAAAGGATAATATATTGCGGAAAAAAACAGAGCTGCATGTTGTAAACATCCGTCCCGATGGGCTGGACCAGCCGGACCAGAAAAGTCAGCGCGGCCATGATCAAAATGACGCAGCCAACTCGACCGTGGCTTGCCTTCAAAGGCTCTGAGCAATCCGTTGACGAAACGTTCTTGGCGACGCCAACGATTCGCAAAGCCGCATAACCGATGGAGAAGATGAGTAAAGCCCATGCAAACCACAGCGGCCCCGAGGAGCCGAGGAAGCGTTGCGAAAATAGATAGTTAAGGTATACGGAGAGCAGGTGCGCCGGAGTGTGATGGTCAAAATGCCAAATGATCAGCATTGTCAACGGATAGAGCACGCCCATGAACAGCAGGGCCGGAACGCCCAAGCGGATCGCGCGGTCCCCGAGGAACCGGGCGGCGCCTTTACGGTCATAAGAAGCCGGGACGAAATAACCGGCAATCAAAAAGAGCAGTCCCATAAAGTAGGCCTGCGAAAAGGAGACCGCCATCGTCAATACGATCCTGGAGACCGGGTCCACCGGATGGCTCTCGATGTAATACCAGCCGCCCACCTGGCCATAAGTATTGTTGAGATGGTGCAGGACGACCAAGACGATCATGACCCAACGGATGTTATCGATGAAAACCAGCCGTTCCACGGGCTGCACCGGCTGCCCGGCCATATCCGGGATTCGGCGTTGCAAGCCGGCTGCTTTACCGGGCGGTTTTTGAGTCGCCATGTCCATGCCCCCTATTCACTGGCAATTTGGTACCGTTTCAGCAGTTGTCCAATACCGTTACATGTCTTGCCCTATCCCCTTTTGACAATTTCATTCTAAAATCCCGCCATTTTTAATGATCATATTGGCTCAACATTCCAAGTGTCATCCCCCAGCGCATAATCCAACGCCGCCTCGGCATGCAGCGTCAAGGTGTCCAGGACCGGAACCGGGCAATCGGCCGGGGTGATGAGCAGCGGCAGCTCGGTGCAGCCGAGGATCACGCCATCGACGTCATAGGCGGCGATCATCTCCAACATGCGCCGTTTGGCGGCGGCTGTAAAGTTGTTGATGACCAGCTCGCCGAAGATGATTGCATCGATCTCCGCTTGATGCGGCGCGCTGGGAACGATGACTTCGAGCCCGTGCTCTTGAAAGACTTTCGGGTAAAAATCCGCTTGCATCGTATAGCGGATTCCGGTCAGCAACAATTTTTTCAAATGCAATTGGCGCGCCTTTTAGGCCGCCGTCCGGACGATGCTGAGCAACGGCAGCCGCACCCTGCGAGCCACCTCGTCGAAGACCGAATGGGGCGAGTTGGCGGCCATGATCGCAAAATCGGCGCCGGCTTTCTCCAGCGAAACAAGGCCCCGCACAATATAATCGATGTACTCTTCCGTTTTATGCTCGTTCTCCAAATCGGTGAAATACTGAAAATCAAGGCTCCGAATGATGATCTCCGGGTAGTAATAGTCCCGGTGCCGCTCATAATACAGCTCCGTTAGCTTCCGGTAATACTGAATGGTCGATGCCGAGCTGATGCCGCCCAAAATACCGATGACTTTTTTCATATTCTCCTCCGACTCCTTCGCAGTGATTTAACCACGGAAATTGTTTTTTGGGTTTCTATCCTCTCATTCAATTTCGATCCAATACCGCTGAATGAGCTTCCCGCTGTCATTGTCGAAAACCTCATTCTCCAAAACCCCGCCGTTTTTGAGGATTATTCGGGCCGATGCGACATTCTCGCGGTAACACCCGAGTAAAACCCTTTTCAGATTAAGGTTTTTGCACTCTGCGAGCGCCAATTTCAGGATGGTGGTCGCATATCCTTTTCTTCTCGCGCCCGGTCGGACGCCATAGCCGATGTTCCCGAAAGCCTCCAGAAGCAGATCATTCAGAGAATGCCGGATGTTGACGGCGCCTACGATCTGGTCCGTTTCATTGTCATAAGCCCAAAATGTTGTACTGGGAACGAAACCTTCCGGAACGTTTATCCCTCGGGAAAGACCCTCCAACTTTTCCACCAGCGCCTGAAAATCCGTGCAATCTTTTTGCAACACCCAAGGCTTCGGCTCCTCGCCGGAGGCCCGCCAATCGTCCAGCATTTCGCGGTATTGCGTTTGATACTGGATATCCGGTTTTACTAATTTTAACATATTGCTGTCCTCGACCAGATTATTTTTATGTGAAGGGTTCCGCCATAAAAAGCAATAAAACCAGCGCCGCCTGGACGTATCGTAATGCGCTTCCTTTTACCGAATGATATCCCTATAATTCCTTAACCCTTTCCATTTCCTTCCTCGAATTGCATGATTTATTCGATAAACGATTCCGCGTTTCCTTTCGTATAGTGTGAAAATCGGTTGAAACCTACCGCCTCCCCTTTTGAAAATGCCGTTCTCCATGAACCGTAGCCATGATTGCCGCGGTTCACCGCGTAACCAAACCAACTACGGCAGTGCTGTCAGGGTTCACTTCCATCCAAGATAAACTACGGCAGTCATCGCCATCCTTTTTTCATTACGGAATCAAAACGATTGTCCAGTCAGTCAAGCTCAGCTATTTCTCAGCGAATTGCGAATATAACCAATCCGGCGTAAGTTGATAGCGCTTGCCAAACCAAGGGAAATGAGATATAAAAAAACGCGACCACCGGCTGGTGCCGGGTGATGGTCGCGTCGGAAATGGGGTGACTTCCATGACCCGTCTCGTTCTTCTGCGCGATGGATCATGACACGATGATTGTCTGACGAAGGATTCCCATTACCTTAACAGTCGCATATTTCCGGTCAAGCGGTTGATCTGCGGCTCCGGCCCGAATAGGCAGATCCCGAGATATTGAAGGTCGCCGCCGCCGCTTCCCGCGAGCGACCGGGTATAATCCTCGTAACTTTTGGAACGTTGCGCCACGGAGCTGAAATCGATCACGCCGACAGCGGCATGCTCCGGGTCATATAAACTCTCCCGCAGCGCCTGAATCTCGGCGCGCGTGGCGCTCAATATGGGAATGCTCACCCCGGTGATTCCGGCATGCTCCCTCCCGTCGGCATCGGGAATGGCCGGTCCGATCACCGGCTCGATTTGATTGCCGAGGCTCAGACCCAGTACCGCGGCGGTGTTGGCGATCAAGCCGAGCGGCAATTGGGGATCGATCAGCATCACAATTTTCATCGTTTCATCCTCCATGAAATTGGTTTTCAGTGCGAAGGCGGGCTCCAGCCGGGGCTTTACGTCGCATCCGGGCCGTACCCGGTCCGATTCCGGCGGGGCAGCCACCGGCTTCCCGTCAAGAGACGGTTTCTCCGCTCCGCCACGAAGATCTCGCCCAGGATTAGCCCGGCGCCGAGCAGCACCAGGCCGTTACATTTCGTTCAATACCAGGCCCGAAGTGACAGCGGCACCCGATAAATATCGCTGCTGGTCTTCACCACCCCGATGGCTGGCACCGCCCGGTTCCACATCACGAAGCAAAGCAGGGAGGCAGCCAGCGCCAACCCGGCGAAATGCAACTCTTCCCGGAGCGCAAGGCGCGAGGCCGCAGGAATAACAGGCACAATAAAGCGATGGCAAAGCGCGCATAAAAGATGGCGACCGGAGATAACTCCCGGAGAATCATTTTGGTGGAGATAAAGGTGGTACCCCAGATCAGGATGGTGAGCACGGCCAGCAGATGGCCGAGGCAGGCGTGATTGCGCATGGTCCTTCCTTCCGCGACGGTTTTCCATTATCATAACGGTTGCGGAAGCAAGGGCCTAGTAAAAAATTGCGCGATTTTAGTTGAATTCGACTGGTTACCGCTGGACCCGAGAACCCATCGCGCGGCGGTAGCCGATGGGCGTGGTCCCGGAATATTGCTTGAAAGCCTTGACGAAATGGCTCTGGTCATAAAACCCGGCCTCCTGGGCAATGGCGGTGATCGAAGCGGCCCGGCGCCGCCGCAGTTCCTCCTTGGCGAAGTTGATCCGGAGCATCGTCTGATAGGCGTGGGGCGAGGTCTGCAACGTCTTCTCAAACAGCCGCACCAGGTGATACTTGCTCAAGCCGGCCTCCGCCGCCAGCTGATCCAGGCTGATCTTTTCCCGGAAATTGGCCCGTAAATACTCCTCGGCCCGCCGCACGGTCCGAAGCTCCCCGCAGGACTGGGAAGGCGGGATCTGAAAATAGCTTTCGAAGTCGAAGAAATAGCCGAGCTCCACGATGAGGCGGGTCTCCTTCTCCAGCGCCGGGAGATCCGTTTCCAGCGCGGCGATGAACTGCCGCGCCCGCTGGTAGTCGGAGAGCGCCAATGTTTTCACGGCGATACCGAGGTCGCTTTCGGCCTCGTCCAGCAGCGAAACGACCCACTCCCGCTTCAGATAGAGCATGTTGAAACGCCAGTGATCCGGATCTTCCGGGTTGCAGTCATGGATGGTCCGGGGCGGAATCAGGATGAAACTGCCCGGCCCGACCCGGTACTCCCGGCCGGCGCCGCCGACCCGGCTCGCGCCGTGGACCACCAGGCCCACCGAGAATTCTTCGTGGGCATGGCGCCGCGAGGAATGGATTCCCCCGTCGCAACTCTTGATCTCCAGGAACGGCAAGTTTTCGTCCCGGTAAAACCGCACCGCCATCGCCTGCCAACCCGCTTTCGTTTTGTCTTCCGCCCCAAAAGGAACCCCGGCGCCGTCCTTCCCCAACGGGTCACTGACGGGGCGTCCGTATTTTTGGAATCATTGTAACACAGATCCGCCGCCGTTTCGTTTACCTTCTCCTGAACAATTGCTCCTGTCCCGGCCGGTACCGCCAATCACCAAGCTGCGCATGGAGATCGACTTGTTCTGGAAGCTTTGATGCCATACCCGCAGCGGCTCGCCGGCCCCGGTCATTCCCAGGGCATAAAGCAGCGGCAGGTAATGTTCGTTGGTGGGAACCGCCTTGGAAACAGCCGCCCGCTCGACCAGCGCCGCATCGTCCCTCTGCTCCAAGAGCCGTTCCGTCTCCCGGTCAAAATCGGCCGCCCAGTCATACGGTTCCGCCTCCATATTGGCGAAGTCGGCCATCCGCAAATTATGGACAATATTGCCGCTGCCGATGACCAGAATTCCTTCCCGGCGCAAATGGCCCAGGCGCTTGCCCAGCTCCCAATGATAGGCGGGCGGCTGCCGGTAATCGAGGCTCAATTCGGCCGCCGGCCGGTCGGCCCGGGGATAGATATGTTTCAGGATGGCCCAAGCCGCGTGATCCAGGCCGCGCCGCGGGTCGCTTTGCACTCCGGAGTCCTTCAAAAGTCCGGCCAGTTCCGGGGCGCCCGGACAATCATAGCGTTCACGGTATAATACTTCCGGAAAACCGTAAAAATCATAGAGCTGATCCGGACGGGGCGCGCTCGTGAGGCGGGTCCCCTCGGTCAGCCAATGCGCGGAGATCACTAAAATCGCCCGGGGTTCAGGCAGTTCCTCCCCCAGCCCTTTCAGGCTGGCGGTGAAACCATTCTCCAGCACAATATTTAACGGGGAACCATGACCGATAAAGACCACCGGCATTAAATCGGGCACGAGGATCACCTACCCTTTTTATGATTGCTGATCCATTTCGGTCTGAATTCTTTTTTTCCTACCTAAAACCCCGTCCCGGAGCGCCGAGCGTCCAATTTTATGATCGTTTTTGTCATGCGCATGAGTTTCCATCCCTTGCCCCACTTGATCTTTTCGCGATTTAAAGCTATGATAAAAGCATCCCCCCATTAGAAGCGTTGTGATAAACCCTGTCCGAAGGCCAGGGTGAACACAAAAGCTCAGAAAAGCAAGTGATAAAGTCGTTTTAAATCTTTTTGCAAGCTGACTTCCGCTTCGAGAGACTTTATCACATGGCTTTTAGAAGCGTTGTGATAAACCCTGCCCGAAAGTCAGGGTGAACACAAAAGCTCAGAAAAGCAAGTGATAAAGTCGTTTTAAATCTTTTTGCAAGCTGACTTCCGCTTCGAGAGACTTTATCACATGGCTTTTAGGACAGTTGAATATAGAGGAGGCTTGCTTGACCATGGCTTATCAAGTACTCAACCAGCGGTTGCTCGAAAATGCTTCATTCTGGCAAGGAAAAAAGGTTGAGCTTCCCCAGTACGACCGGAAGAAACTCCCGGTGCGGTCGGTCTGTTTCTCGGCCGGAAAAATGGCCTACGGCCATACCGGGGACATCATGCAGGATCTGTTGAACGAAGACCCCTCCATCGGCGTCATGACGGGCGTGGAGACCTTCTCCCCCAAATATGTCACTGATCTGGCCGCCGCCGATTTCTTAATGACGCAGCTGATCTTCGAGAATGAAAAGGGCCGGGTGGTTCCCAAGGTCCAAGGGGCCATCGACACCATCCTCTTTCTCGACAGTTCCGCCACCAGCCTGGCCTGGGCCAGACTGCTCGAATTGGCGCACGACCCGCGGCTGCAATTTGCGACGCTCAACGCCCCGGAGGGCGCTTACGGCGTCACCTACCACGGCGGGGAATTCGCCGAGCCCATCAATCCGGTTCTCGTCAAGGATATGGAGGAAGGCACCGTGAACTCCGACGCCGCGAAATGGACTACTTTCGCCCTGGAGCGGTTCAAAGCCGGTTTGAAACTGGCCATGGTCAGCTGCACCAACTTCTCGGGCAACGGCCATTATACCGCCGCCACCTTGCGCACCGTGGCCCGGGCCTGGGAGGAGAAGGGTTTCGCCCCGGCCGGTTTTGTGAAGTATCTCTCCGATCCGGCGCAATTCTCCTTTCCGAACTGCATGATCGACCGGATCGCGGTGAATCCCGACGAGACCACCGGCGCAGTCATGGCCGGTCTGGGCGTCAAATCGAACCTGGTGGTGACGGAGCGCGCCCGCTATTGGGCGGTCGAAGATATCTTCCCCGCCGGACGGCCGCGCTTCGAAAAGGCCGCCGGCGTCTTCATGGAGACCAGCTATGAAGGGGTCAAACGCTACGAAGACATGAAGCTGCGCATCCTCAACATGAGCCATTCGGTCTTCGCCGGCCTGGGGGTGCTCCTGGGCTACCGCGGCACCTATAGCATCTATCGGGCGATGCAGGATCAGGATCTGACCGATCTGATCGGGCGGATCATCGAGATCGTGATCCAGACCATCGAGCGGCCGCAACAGATGGACCCGCGGGAGTTCGCCAAAGCCGCCTGGGAGCGGTTGAACAATCCCAACATCCCCGACGATCCGATGCGGATCGCCTTCAACGCCTCGGCCAAGATGTTGCCGCGCTTCATGGACACCTATTATGCCGGCCTCCACAAAGGTCTGTCCCGGGAACAGCTGGACCTGGTGCTGCTCCCGGTGGCCGGCTTCATCCGGTACGCCATGGGCCTGGACGATGAGGGCCAGCCCTACCGCCTGGAAGACGATCCCCGCAAAGATCTGCTGGCGGCGTGCGGTTCCCGGGCCAAATTGGGCGATCCCGCCTCGGTCGCCGCGTTTCAGGAGATCATCGCCAACCGGGGCATCATGGGCGAAGATCTTTATCAATTCGGCGACACCGGCAACCGGATGGCGGCCATGGTCCAAAAGATGCTGGCCGGCCCCGGCGCCGTCCGCCAGGTGGTACGGGAGTATTTGGGGAAATAATCCTTTCCGAATCAAGTTTTTCGGACGCAAAAGAGCCGGGGCCTAAAAACCCCGACTCTTTTTTCTGTTATTCCCCGCTCCGTCAGGCGGGCTGACATCATCCATGCGCCGCCCTTCCGGCAAAAAAATCCCTTAAAATACGCTATCGGGATTATAGTACCGCGCGGCGTTGGAACGGATGATCCGCGGCGAATCGACCACGGTCTTTTTTGGCGCCCTGCAGCCCGCCAAAATCGCCATTAACCGGTTGAAGCCCGCTCTGCCGATGATATCGGAATTATTCATGCCGGTGCATTCGAAATTAGTGCCGTCGATGATGGCTTTAATGGCTTCCTTCTGCCCGTCGACGCCGACGATGAAGATATCCTTTTCCCGTTTAGCATTCTTGATCGCGATCATCGCGCCCAAACCCATCGAATCATTCTCGCAAAGCACGGCGTCGATGTCTTTATGCGCCGCCAGGATATCCTCCATGACCTTGATAGCCTTTTCGGTATTCCATTCGCCCCAGCCGGTGGCCACCACTTTGATATCGGAATATTTCTTCAAAACGCTCAAAGCGCCGTTGGTGCGGGCCAATCCGATAGAGTTATCGGCCGGGCCGCCTTTGAGCAGCACCAAGTTGCCTTTACCATTCAACCGTTTTGCGATATACTCGCCGTTATTGACGCCGATCTGGTAATTGTCCGGACCGACCCAGCTGGTGTACTCGCCGCCTTTTAATTCCCGGTCGACCAGGACCACCGGGATCTTGGCCTTTTTCAGCGCGTTCAGAGCCGGAACATGCGATTCCAGGACGGCGCCGGAGATGATCACGCCCTTGACCCCTTTGCTGATCATATCTTCGATATCCGCCATCAACTTATCGGCCCGGCTTTGGGCATCGGTCACAAACAGCTGGATGTTGGGATAAACTGCCGCTTCTTCCTGAACCGCCTTGGACATTCCGGAGAAATACGGCGCGCCCAGCGTAAAATTGGCCATTCCAATCCTCAGCCTGTTACTGGCGGTAGCGGCGGAGATCGGATTGGACAGGGTTCCCGTGACCAACACCAGCACGCAAAGCAGGACAAAGAACAACTGATTCCGTTTCATCGAAGATTACCTCCCTTTTATTTTTGTTTACCCTTGCAGACAGCGAAAAACTTCCCTCTGTATCACCTCCGTTGTTCATCCTTCGAAGACCGGGTCTTTCGAGCGCGTCAGCGTTTCTCCTCGCGGCGGGCCACGATGGCGGCAATGATGATCAAGCCTTTGATGACTTGCTGCGGATAGGACTGGATATTCAATAAATTCATGATGTTGTTGATCAATCCCAGCGTAACGACACCGATCAATGTTCCGGGCACATTGCCGATCCCGCCGTTGAAGCTGGCGCCCCCGATGACGCAGGCCGCAATGGCATCCAGCTCAAAACCGGAACCGGCCATCGGCTCGGCAATATAGAGCCGCGAGGTCAAGACGATTCCGGCCAGCGCGGAGAGCGCGGCGCAGATCGTATAGGTCAACAGTTTAATCCGGTTCACCGGGATCCCGGCCAGGCGCGCCGCTTCTTCATTGTTCCCGACCGCGATGACCTCCCGGCCGAAAGTGGTCCGCTTCACGATGAAATGAATGATGAGCGCCACTCCCAGCATGATCAGCACCGGATAGGGAATGATCCCCAGGGTTCCCCCGCCGAGCTCGGTAAACCGCTCATTGGATACCTGAATGGGGGTTCCGTTGCTATAGATGAATCCCATCCCCCTGGCGATGGTCATCATCGCCAGGGTCATGATGAACGGCGCCATCTTGGTCTTGGTAATAAAGAAACCGCTGATGAGGCCGGGCAAGGCTCCCGCGATCAGCGCCAGGGAGACCGCCTGATACAACGGGAGTTTCAGTTGCAATCCCGCAACCAGGGCCCCCGTCAGCGCCAAAACCGAGCCCACGGAAAGATCGATCCCGCCGATGATAATCACCAGTAACATCCCCATGCTGATGATGCCGTTGACTGAGACTTGCTTTAAGACATTGATCAAGTTGTTTTGGGTAAAAAAGGCGTCAGAGATCAAGGCCGAGATCACGACAATGATGCCGAAGATGATATACATGCTGTAACGGTTCCAAACCTCCAGGCACTGCTGTCCGAATGGGATGCCTTGATTTTCCGAGGCAATGGTCGTTGTCTTAGTATTCATTCGCTCACCCCCATGGCGTGTGCCAAAATTTTTTCTTCGGTGGCTTCCGGCCGGTCGAATTCGGCGACGGTTGCGCCTTCGCGCATTACGATGATCCGATCGCTCAAGCCCAGGATCTCCGGGAGGACGCTGGAGATCAGCATCACCGCTTTGCCGCGCGCCGCCAGTTCCGCCACGAAATGATAGATCTCGACCATCGTGCCCACATCCACTCCCCAGGTCGGCTGATCGAGGATGATCACCTTGGACTCGGTCAATAGCCACTTGGCTAGAGCTACTTTTTGCTGGTTGCCGCCGCTGAGCTGTTTTACCAGTTTCCGCGGCTCATTCGGTTTTACGGCCAACTTTTGAATCACCCGGTTCACCGCCGCCGCTTCCCTGGACTCCGATAGAACCGCCAATTTGCTGAACTGCGACAGACTGGCGGCGCTGACGTTATGTTCGATGCTCACATCCGGAAAGAGTCCGTCTTTCTTGCGATCTTCCGTGAGGAAAGCGAGTCCGGCGGCAATAGCTTCGCGGGGCGAGCGAAATGAGACCGGTTTGCCGTCGAGCATCATGCTTCCGGCGCTTGTCCGGTCCGCTCCGAAGACGCAGCGGGCCACTTCGGTCCGGCCGCTTCCCACCAGCCCGGCGAATCCCAGGATCTCGCCTTCATGCAACGTGAAATTGACGTGGTGGATCCGATTCTCCCCCGCCAAATCCCGCACTTCCAGGATGGGCCGGCCTCTTTGGCGAATGCGCTTCGGATAGAGATCTCCCAACTCCCTTCCCACCATCAATTGAATCAGCTCATCCTTGGTGGTGGACGCCGTCGGACGGGTATCGACCACTTGCCCGTCCTTTAGGATTGTGACCCGGTCGGCCAGGGTAAAAATCTCCTCCAGATGATGCGAGATGAAGATAATTCCGGTTCCGGACTGCCGTAACCTCCGGACCACCCCAAAAAGACGTTGCGTCTCTTCCTCCTCCAGCACCGCGGTGGGTTCGTCCAGGATCAGGAGCCGTGGTTGCTCGGCCACCGCCTTGGCGATCTCCAGCATCTGTTTTTCGGCGACTCCCAGGCTATTGAGGGGCTTCCGGACATCCAACTGAAACCCGATCCCTTGCAACAGCTCTTCCGCCCTGCGGTAGCACGCCTTCCAATCCACCAGGCCCGGCAGTCTCGAATGCCAGCGGCCCACCAACAGATTCTCCCCTACCGTAATGTTGGGGAATAGACTGAAATCTTGGTACACCACCCGGATTCCCAGCCGCTGGGCAGCCGCCGGCTCCTGCAGTTCAATTTTTTTGCCGTCCAGACGAATTTCGCCGCTGTCCTTGCGCACCGCGCCCGCCAGGATCTTGATGAGCGTCGATTTTCCGGCGCCGTTCTCCCCGACCAGCGCATGAATCTCGCCGGCGTGGACCTGAAAATCCACATTCCGCAAGGCGATGGTGGCGCCGTAACGCTTGGTGATTTGATGGGTGGCCAGGACCGGTAGGACCGGAGTTTCTTGCACGGCTGTTTCCATTCTCAAAACCTCCTATGCACTGGGGAAAACATTATGAAAGATCACGCTTTTCAGCTCGGTCATTTCTTCGATGGTATGATGGATCCCCTCCCGCCCTTTGCCGCTCAGCTTGACGCCGCCGAAGGGCAGGTTGGCGGCGCGCAAGGCGCCGGTCCAGTTGACCACCACTCCCCCCGCTTGGAGTCTCATGGCAAAATCGATGGCGCGCGAGATATCCCGGGTGAAGATTCCCGCCTGCAACCCATAAGCGCTGTCATTAGCGAGTTGCAACGCTTCCGCCTCGGTCCGGAAACCGATCAGCGGCACCACCGGCCCGAATACTTCTTCTCGAAACACGGCCATCTCCCGCGTGACAGCGCTCAGAACGGTCGGACTGTAAAAATTGCCGTTGCGGCTGGCGCCGAGCAATACCCGGGCGCCTTGGGCGATCGTCCGGTTTACAATCTCCTCGACTTCCTTCGCGGCGGTCTCATGAATCAGCGGTCCGACATCCGTCGCCGGATCCAGCGCGTCGCCGACTGTCAACTGCGATGCCCGCCGGAGCAACAATTGGGTGAACTGCTCGCGAACCTCCTCTTGGATCAGAACCCGCTTGACCGCGCAGCAGATCTGACCGTTGCCCCGGGCCAGTCTCCCCAGGACAACCGCTTCGGCTGCTTTCTCCAGATCGGCGTCGGCGAAGACCACGCTGACGTCGTTTCCTCCCAGTTCCATCGTGACCCGCTTAATGGTCTGGGCCGCCAGTTCACTGACGCGCTGTCCGGTACGGGTACTGGCGGTGATGGTAATCAGATCCACCACCGGGCTGCTGGCCAGGGCTTCCCCGACCACCGAGCCGGGCCCGGTAATCATTTGAAAACCATCGGCCGGCACTCCCGCTGCGAGCATGAGTTCGGCGATGCGCAGCAACGTCAACGGGCACGCCTCCGGAGGCTTGACGATCAGCGCATTGCCGGCGGCCAGCGCCGGAGCGGCTTTATGCGCGAATAACTCCACCGGATAATTGAAAGGGACGATCGCCGCCACCACCCCAATGGGCTGGCGGACAGTATATGAAAAATGGCGCTCGTTGCCGGGCTGCGCGTCCATGGGGATCACTTCGCCGATGATCCGTTTCGCTTCTTCGGCGAAACCTTCGAAGATGTAGGCCGTGCATTGAATCTCTTCGCTGGTCTGCCGCAACGGTTTGCCGTTCTCCCTCGCCAGCAAGGCGGCCAGTTCCGTCTGGTTCTCCCATATCAACTCCGAAGACCTCTTTAGCATTTGATACCGCTGATATGAGGAGAGTCCTCTCATAACCGTTTTTCCGGCATCGGCCGCTTTTAATGAATTCTCTACATCCTCCGCTGTCGCCAGCGGAACGGAATCAATGGCTTCGCCCGTCGAGGGATTGATCACATTCCGGCGTCTTCCGTCCGAAGCCTCGCACCATTTGCCTCCCATCAGTATCTTCATCAACCGAACCTCCTATTGTATACGTATACATTACAATATATGTATTCGCTTGACCGAATTTTTTTCCTGCTAATTCTAAAAAATTATGAAAATTTTGTAATAATTTTGGGACATTACGGACTTGATATTCTGAAAAAACGGGCGGAATTATGTTTTAATGGGGAAAAACCGAATCAATTATAATTTCAATTTTGAGGGTCAGTCTTTGATAAAATCAGAACTACCTTAGTCTTGCACCTCCGGATAGATAATGCCGCAAAGCGTCTGTATACGATTACATTGATGGCGAATGCTTGGGCTGAGCGCAAGATGAACGGATTTGAAGCGCCGTTGGCAAGACCACCTGCCGGACCGGTCGCTCCGAATTTCCGGTCAGGCGCTCGAATAACATTTCCGCGGCGCTCCTCCCCATCTCCGAGGTAGGGCGGTTAATCAAGGTGATCGGCGGCGAAAGATATCCGGCCAGTGAAAAATCGTCAAATCCCAGCAAAGAAACGTCTTTGGGAATCGCCATTCTGGCATCGGCCAATGCTTTATAAGCCCCCATCGTCATTAGGTTGTTCGCCGCAAAAATCGCAGTCGGCGGGGCGGGGAGCCGCATCAGTTCCTGGGCGCCCAAATATCCGCCTTCTTCGATGGCATTGCCGTTCACGATATATTCCTCGAGGACTTCCAGACCCGCTTCCTGCATGGCCAGGCGATAGCCGTTCAAGCGTTCTTCGCCCAGTGAAATATCGGTCGGCACATGGATAATGGCGATCCTGGCGTGCCCGAGCCGTTTTAGATACTCAATTCCTTGGGCGACCCCTCCGGCGTTGTCAATGGTCACACTGTCGTATTCCCCGCCGGTCGTCAAACGGTCGATCAGAACCACCGGAATGTTCATCGCTTGAAACTTGGCCAGTTGCTCGCTGTCCCGGGTGACCAAGATAGCCAACAATCCATCGACCCGTTGTTTGAGGAGCGTTTCCAGGGCGGCTTCCTCCCGCAACCGGTCCTCACTGGTGTTTTGGATGATCATGTTATACCTGTATTTGGCGCAAACCGCTTCGATGCCCGAGAGTACCGCCGGAAAGAACGGGTTGGAGATATCCGGCACTAAAAAGCCGATGGTCTTCGTATTGGCCATTTTAAGGCTCCGGGCGATGACATTCTGTACATAACCATGCTTGGCGATGACTTCGTTCACCCGTGCCGCCGTCTCCGGGGACACACTGGGATCATGGTTGATCACTCTGGAAACCGTCGCCGATGAAACACCCGCCAGTTTTGCAATCTCGCGCTGATTCAAATGATTACGCTCCCATTCAAGGATTATCGCTCAATCCAACAATCTATTGCAAAATCATATCACATATTCAAACGACTATCAATTTTCCTTTGGGCAGCTGAAGCAACTTCCTTGGCTTATCCAGGCCGCGCACGGCTAAGCGTTGTTGAAATGAGTCTTCGGAAAGTTTGGGAAGCTCCCGGCCGGCCAGCGTTTTTCAGTTGCGAACCGGGTCTCCAATTACTTTCTATTATTTTCCTCCTTTTCCTGCCGAGAACCCCAAATCAGAAGCGGCGCTCCGATTTTTCCGGCGTCACGGAGCCGATCCCGCATTTCCGGGAACCTTCCCCAAGCGCTTATAAAAAAACCTGCACTCATCCGGCAGGTTCGATCCATTACGAAACGATTAAAATGAAAAGTGTATCGAAAACAATTTTGGTCCATCCCGCGAGAGGATTTGAAATAAGGAACCTCGCGGCGATACTTCCCTATTCCTCTTCCCGCCAGGCCCGGAGGATCGCCCGGACCGAGCGGTTCATCTCCAGCATGAAACCGGCGTTGAACTTGCGGACGTACATGTGCTGGCCGATATTGGCCGTATCGCCGATGAAAGGCTGATTGTGGAACTCCCGCTCCGCGGTCTCCCGGAACATCGCCGCGAAATCGTCTCCGTTCAGCCTGCGGTAGCCGTCCCGGTACACGACGGCCTCCATGGGGAAACGGGGAGGCTGGCGCCGCGCCCGTTGCTGTTCGGTCGGATATCCGAAACACACCATCGTAATGGGGAAGACGTATTGCGGCAGTTGCAACAGCTCGCGGTGGATCTCGTAGTTCTCCATAATATCCCCGATATAACAGGAGCCGAGCCCATGGGACTCGGCGGCCACCACCGCCGTCTGGGCCGCAATCAACGCGTCGCAACAGGCCAGAAAGAGATCGCCCTCCGCCGGCCGGCGCATGGCTTGGCCCTTGGCCGCGCAGTATTCGGGGACCCCGCAATGCTCAAAATAATCGAACCAGCGTTGGTAATCGGCCAGAAAAAGCAGCACCCACGGCGCCGCGGCGATAAAAGGCTGATGATCGCAGGTCTCCGCCAAACGCTCCTTGAGCGGCTGCGCCGCGATCTCGATCACCGAATACAACATCATGTTCCCCGCGGTGGGCGCGCGAAGCACCGCCCGGAGGATCTCCTCCCGCACCGCGGCGGGGATCGGCCGTTCCTGATACGCCCGGACCGAACGCCGGTCGAGCAACGTCGTCATCATGGGATTCACCGCTGATCGCTTCCTTTCCTACAGCCTCTCCCAAGGCCGTTCTCGTGCTACGCCTTCGTAAAGCCGGACCCGGCCGGATTAACCGGCATCGCCCAGATAAACCGGACCCAACAGCACCCCGTCCTCCATGAGCAGTTTCTTCAGGGCTTGCGGATAGAGCCGGACTTTGCCGAATTCGTTCAGGGCCAGCCAGGCGATGCCGGTCTGATAGCTGTCGGGCACTGCCCCGTTTTGCGGCATCGCGCCCGGCCGCAAGGCGCATTCGTACATGAACTCGATCTGGTGCAGATCGCCGTCCCACTCCGCGAACTCATGGTTCTTGCCGATATACTCCCGGATGTAGCGCAGATCGCCGATCTCGATCTCGGCCCCGATCTCTTCCCGGCATTCGCGGCGCAGGGCTTCGTGCAAGGTTTCGAACGGCTCCTGGCCACCGCCGGGCAGCAAATAAAAATCGCCCCACGCGTCCCGATTCTTGGTGCACAGCAGTTTGCCGTCTTGAATAATGATGGCCTTGGCAGAATTGCGAAGTCCACGCATGATGATCACTCTCCCTTTCCGTCGCCGCCTCTTCTCGAATCGCGGCGTTGCTTGCCGGATTACGGCAACTCCAGGGCGGACCGGCCGGGAATCCCCGCCAGCGAATCGGCGGCCCGCACCGCCCGTAGCACCGCCTGCTCCATGGCCTGGGCCGCCAACAATCCGACCACGCTGATATCGGCTTCGAGCATGCCGGTACCGATGGCAAAAACCGTATCGCCATCATACAGGGTGTGCGCCGGCCGGATGGTCCGGCCGTACCCGTTGTGGGCCATCCCGGCGACCTTAGCGGCTTGCGCCTTGTTCAGGATGGCATTGGTGGCCACCACCCCGATGGTGGTGTTGCCGCAGAAAGGATTGGGTTTCCGCTCATACTGGCCGATCATCACCTGTTCCGTCCCGATGAAACTCCGCCTGTCGTCGGCCAGCGCCCCGGCAACGATCCGGCCGCTCGCCGGATCGACCACGTCGCCCAGGCAGTTCACGGCCACCAGGGCCCCCACCATGAGCTCGCCGGCCCGGTAGGCCACGCTGCCGACGCCGCCTTTCATGGCGAAATTCATGCCCCGGATCTTGCCCACCGTAGCGCCGGTTCCCGCTCCGACGCTGCCCTGCGGACAATCGTCGGCGCTCGCCTGCAGGCAGGCCTGATAACCCATGGCCGCGTCCGGCCGGACCCGGAAATCGCCGCAGGCCAGATCGAACAGGACCGCGCCGGCCACGATCGGCACCCGGGTCACCTGGACATCGAAGCCGATCCCCCGCTCCTCCAGATAACGCATGATCCCTCCGGCCGCATCGAGGCCGAAGGCGCTGCCGCCGGTCAGGAGCACCGCATGAACCCGGTCGACCAGATTCAAGGGATTTAACAGATCCGTCTCCCGCGTCCCGGGCGCTCCGCCCCGCACGTCGACGCCGGCCACGGCTCCCGCCTCGCAGAGTACTACCGTACAGCCGGTGGCGGCCTTCCGATCCTGCGCATGCCCGACCTTGATACCGGGGATCGCGGTAAACTGGATGGTTTCCATGAAATCTTTCACTCCGTTACAGTTCCGATTTTTCGCAGTTTATCCCACTTGCAGCCACAACATGAGAAAGGCGACTCCCACTCCGGAGGCCACCGCCGGGATCAGACCTCCCCCCAGCCAGGCGCAGAGCCCGGACGCGGCCAGCCCGAGCGATGCCGCCAGCGGATGGCCGGGAATGGCCTGAAAGGCGCCGGGGATGATTAGGGCTCCCAACGCGGTATATGGAATATATAACAAAAAGCGGCGGACGAAGGGCGGCAGCTTCCGGTCCGAAAGCGACAGCAACGGTATCAGGCGGGGTAGATAGGTGACTGCCGTCATCCCCGCCACCAGTAAGAAAAGCTTCACGCCCGTTCCTCCTCCATTTCATCCTCTTTTCGGAAAGCGGCTCCCAGGCACGCCGCGATCAGCATGGCCGCCACCAGATTCCAGCCGCCGGACAGCAGATTCGCCATGCCCAACAGGGCGTTGATGAGTCCCGCTCCCAACGCTAGGGCGGCGATGGACCGGGCTTTTTTACACTGGGGAATCAACAACGCCACAAACATCGCATACAAGCCAATTCCCAAACTGGCTTGGACCAACGGCGGCAGGATCCCCCCGATCAGATAGCCGACCGCGGTGCCGCTGACCCAACCGCTGTACGCGGTTACCTCCAAGGCCAGCAAGTATGGGATGGTCAGGCCACCCTCCTGGGTGGCGGCCACCGCGAAGGTTTCGTCCGTGACTCCGAAAGCCACCAGCGGCAAGAAACGGCGGTTTCTTCCCTCTAACCGGGCAGCCAGCGAAGCGCTCATTAACAAGTGCCTGAAGTTCAGCAGCAACGTGGCGATGATGATCTCCCCTATCGCCACCCCGGTCTTCAACAGGTTCAATGCCATGAACTGGCTGGCTCCGGCAAAAACAAAGACCGAAAAGGAGAGGCTCCCGCCGAAGGTCAGCGTGGCGGATTTGGCCAGCAGTCCGAAGGCTATTGCAATTGGAAAGTACCCGACCAGGATCGGAAAGCCGGTCCGGAACCCGTCCCCGGCGTGAAGTCCGGGGGCTGATGATTCTTTGCTCACCAATGTCCTCCTTGCATTCAAAAAGTCGAAGCGCTCCCGAACCGGGGCTGCCGTACGCCGGCAGGAGCGGCTGGCTTTGACCGGCCTGGATCATGTCTAACATGATTTATCATAGCAAACCGGTTTGGGTTTTACAACCGGAACCGGGAGTATCTCGTCATTGTAACATTTTTGTAGGGATTGGCCACGATTTTTTCGGCTCATCTTTACGGAAGGTCGAAATTTGTTTGCCTTTCAGCACAAAATCTATTGTCGTTCGGGTAATTTCTGTTTAAAATAAAACCAGCTCTTTTAAAAGCCATGTGATAAAGTCCTCAAATTCGGAAATCATCCTTTCAATGGACTAAAAAACGACTTTATCACTTGCTTTTCTGAGCTTTTGTGTTCACCCTGACCTTCGGACAGGGTTTTTCACAACGCTTTTAAAAGCCATGGGGTAAAGTCTTTCGAAACGGAAGTCAGCTTGAAAAAAGATTTAAAACGACTTTATCACTTGCTTTTCTGAGCTTTTGTGTTCACCCTGACCTTCGGGCAGGGTTTATCACAACGCTTTAAAAGCCATGGGATGAAGTCTTGGGAACCGGAAATCAGCTTGCTAAAGGGATAAAACGATTATCCCTTGCTTCCCTGAGCTTTTGTGCTCACCCTGGCCTTCGGACAGGGTTTATCACAACGCTATTAATGAACGAGGTGCATGAATGAATCCGACCGACTACGGCTTTTATATGCCGCCCGAATGGGCGCCCCACAGCCGGACGATCATGGAGTGGCCCACCCCGGACGCGGGCTGGCCCGAACCCTTCCCGGCGATCCTGCCCGCTTATACGGAAGTGGTCCGAACCATCGCCCAATTTGAGCCGGTGACGCTGATCGCCAATCCGGAGCTTCTGGCCGAGGCGCGAGTGCATTGCGGGGAGTTCGCCGCCGTTTTGCCGCTAGAGCACAATGATTCCTGGGCTCGCGACAACGGCCCAACCTTTGTGGTGAACGGACAAGGCCAAATTGCCGGGATTAACTGGATTTTTAACGCCTGGGGCGGCAAGTTCCCGTTCGAAAAAGACAACCGGATCGCGCCGCGGCTGTTGGCCCACTTCGGCGTGGCTTGTTTCGACGCGCCGCTGGTAATGGAAGGCGGCTCGCTGCACGTGGACGGGGAAGGAACCTTGCTGACCACCGAGGAATGCCTGCTCAATCCGAACCGCAATCCCCAGCTGACCCGCTCCCAAATCGAAGACTACCTGGGGAAATATCTCGGCGTCGGGCGGGTGATCTGGCTGAAAAACGGCTGGGTCGGCGACGATACCGACGGCCACGTCGACAATGTGGCCTGCTTTGCCGCACCCGGCAAGGTGATTGCCCAAGTCTGCTCCGATCCCGGTGATCCCAACTTCGCCGTCTCCCAGGAAAACCTGGCGCGCTTGCGGGCGGCAACCGACGCCCGGGGCCGCTCCCTGGAGATCGTCACCATTGAACAACCGCCGGCCACCGTTTATGACGGCGTCCGTTTGACCTTGAGTTACTTGAATTTTTACTTCGTGAACGGCGGAATCGTCCTGCCGGTCTTCGCTTCCCCCCGGACCGACCGGGCGGCCATCGCTACCTTGACTCGGCTCTTCCCGGAACGGCGGATCGCCAACGTGGACGGACTGGTGGTCGCCAGAGGCGGCGGAAACGTCCATTGCCTGACGCAACAGATGCCGCTGGGCCAGCCGGCCCGGTTGGATATTCGCAAATCGCTTTGATGGGGGTAAACCAATGCGCAACATTGTCGTCGCAGCGACGCAGATGAGCTGCTCCTGGAACATTGAGGAAAATATCGCCAAAGCCGAGCGGATGGTCAGAGAGGCCGCCGGTTCCGGAGGCCAGGTCATCTTGCTGCAGGAGCTTTTTGAAACTCCTTACTTCTGTCAGGAGAAACTGCCCCAGTATTACCAATACGCCCTGCCGGCCGCCGAGAACAAGGCCCTTGACCACTTCCGGCGGATCGCCCGGGAACTCCGGGTGGTGCTGCCAATCAGCTTTTATGAGCGGGACGGAGCCTCCCGCTACAATTCCCTGGCGATGATCGACGCCGACGGCAGCGTCCTCGGCATTTACCGCAAAACCCACATTCCCTGCGGTCCCGGGTATGAGGAGCGGTTTTACTTCGAGCCGGGCGACAGCGGTTTCAAAGTCTGGCAGACGCGTTTCGGCAGGATCGGGGTCGGCATCTGCTGGGACCAATGGTTTACCGAGGCCGCCCGCTGCATGGCTTTGCAAGGCGCGGAGCTTTTGATGTACCCGACTGCCATCGGTTCGGAACCGGACCGGCCGGAAGTCGATTCCAAGACTCATTGGCAGATGGTGATGCGCGGCCATGCCGCCGCCAACATCATGCCGGTGGTGGCTTCCAACCGGATCGGCAGCGAAACGGTGGGGGGGTCGACCGTTACCTTTTACGGTTCCTCCTTCATCGCCAATGAAATCGGGGTAAAAGTGGCCGAAGCCGGCCGGAACGAGGAGACGGTGCTGCTCGCGGAGTTTGATCTGGATCAGCTGGCGCAATACCGCGACTACTGGGGGATCTTCAAGGACCGCCGGCCGGAGATGTACCGGCTGATTAGCGATAATGAATGAATATCCCGGCATCCTTAACGGATGCCGGCCAAAAACTGCTGAATGCTTTCCCAGTAATCCGCGCTATCAAAAAGGTCATTATGCCCTTTGCCTTTGATCGTTGCAAGCTGCTTTGGCCCGCGCCATTCTTCAATGAGCCGCATGGAATGGGACGGCGTGACCATGCGATCTCGCTCGGCGATGATCGCCAATAAGGGGGTTTCGATATGCGGCGCAGATAATATGGCTTCATATCGATCCCTCAGGATCTTTTCCACCGGAATGAACGGGAATTTCCCCTTGGCTACACTCAGGATGCTGTCATACGGTGATACCAGAATGACTCCCTTGGCCCATCTCCGTCGGGCTAAAAAGGTGGCCACACCCGTTCCCAAACTTCTTCCCATCAGCACAATCCATTCCTGATCGATATCTTCCCGGCTGGCGATAGAGTCGTATATCCGCAGGGAGTCACCCAAGATCTTTTTTTCACTGGGTCTTCCCTGACTGAATCCATAACCGCGATAGTTGATCAACAAAAACGACCAACCCTCCATGTTGGCCGCTTCCTCCACCACCGCCGACAGCTCGTCGCCCTGTCCCCCAAAATAGATCACCAGCGGCGCCTTTGGTAACGGCGAGTTTTTTACCAGCCATCCATGAAGCTTTGTTTGGTCATCGGTTAAAATTTCGATGCTCTCCACCCGAGGACCCAAGGCTTCGATCCTTTTCAAATGGGTCTTGGATGCCCGTTTCCTGGTATACAAGATCTGCTCTTGAAACAGGAACAATAGTCCAATGGCGAGACCCCAGACGATCAGAATGCCGATCAATAGTTTTACGATAAGCATTATTTTGCTTCCTTTGCTTTCAGCCTTCAACCTGGTTTCCGCAGATTCGCTTTATTGATCCGCCAAAAGACGGGCCCTATCAAAGAACTGTTTTAGAAGCGTTGTGATAAACCCTGTTCGAAGGACAGGGTGAACACAAAAGCTCAGAAAAGCAAGTGATAAAGTCGTTTTTTAGTCCACTGAAAGGATGATTTCCGAATGGACGACTTTATCACATGGCTTTTAGAAAGACAATTCCATTTGAATATCCGCCTCAAGGTATTTGTTCTGTTTCATTGGAATCTCCTGAAAACCAAATTTTCGGTACAGGATAAGCGCCGCGTTTAACCGGTGGTTGGTGTAAAGGATAATTTTCTTGACCTGCTGTTCCTTCGCCACGGCCAAACACTTTTCCATCAGCTGTCTCCCGATTTTGAGTCCTTGGTATTTTTCGGTTACCGCCAGTTTTGCAAGTTCAAAAGTACTTTCATCGATTTTTAGCAGCGAGACGGTTCCCACGATCTCCTCTTGGTATTTGGCGAAAAAAATATAACCCCTTTTTTGCCTTTAAAAGCCGCAGATTGCGCTGGAATTGATGGGGCGGCAGGCCATAGCATTCCCGAAACGCCCGGATCAGGTAATAAGGGCTTAACCGGGCAAACTCCGCTAACTCCGCTAAAGATATCTCCTCATGGCACCGCGCTTCGATATAGACGCGCACCCGCTTGAGAGTAGCGGTTTCCCTGCCTACGGGCCTGATCGTGCGGGCCTCGCCATATTTCCGCGTCAAGGCCGTAATGATCTGGAGCCATAACGAATCCCGTTCCAATCCGGCGGCGGATTCGGCCAAAAGATGGAATAGCTGTTGAAGTTGGCTATGTAGATCGCGGTCTTCAACCACGGCAACCCGAAAAAGCGGCAAGTGCCGTCCACGCCAGTCAATCGCATCGGCCAATCCTTGCATGAATGACTCGCTAATACAGATATTGCGGTATGCCCATCCCTCCGCTGTATCGACCTGCCCGGTATGGATCTCGCCAGGATTTAAAAGATCGATCGTCCCCGGATATACCCGCTTTGTTTCACCCCGGTACTGAAATGAACCCCGCCCGAAATCGTTAAAGCCGATGACATACGTTTCATGCATATGAGGCGGAAAGGCATGCCGGACTAGCTTCGCGCGGCACAGTTCAATTCCAGGACTGAGTGACGGCCGCCACATCGCCACACGTTCCTGCTCCATATCGCCGACCCGCATCGTTTCACCCCCTTCCACCATCTGGATCCAAGTTAAATCTTATTATATCGCAAATTCATGGATTGCCAAGCTTTTTCACGGAAACAATGAAAAACCTCCGGGCATTTTGACCGGAGGTTTTTTCGCGCGAAGCATGATTATTTATTATTGAAAGAGCTTCCGATAGATCGTGTTTGTCAAGGTGAACTGCTTGTCGTCGCCGTCGATCTCCCACACCATCACCCCGCCGAGGCCGTTGGCATTGACGTAATCGCATTTTTCAGCGATTGAGATCTCATCGTCATAGGTGTACATCTCCCCTTTTTGCGGGCTGTACAACCAGGGGACTCTGGCGCACTCGTCCCGGTATTTCTGATAGCCTTTGGCCTTCTCCAACTCCCTCAGCTTAAAATAGGGTTGCACGCCCCCCGGCGCTTTGGGATTATCCCAACTGCCGGTGGAAGGGCCGTCAGCGGCGGCGAACAGCCCGTCAGTCCCGCTGCCCTCCTTCACCCCTTTCCAGCCATGGGAGTAGTAGGGAACTCCCAGATTGATCTTTGCCCCGGGAATGCCGCATTCTCCGGTGAGGTACTTAATGATGGCGTCACAGTTATACCGGTTCTTGACATCGACCGGCTCCGTCTCCGAGGGATCGTCGGGGTTACTGTAAAGCGCCGCGTGATGGTTGGTCACGTTGCCGCCGTTATGAAAATCATAGGTCATCACGTTCATGAAATCGATGTAGCGGATGAATTCTCCCGTTTCCAAGAGAGCGATCTTGTCATAACCGGCCGGAGCCGCGATCGTCAGCAGTTTTTCTGCCATGCCGTTCCCGTCGAACGTCTCGCGCAAGGTCTTTAAGAGCAGGGTGAAATCATGCCCGCCCTCCGGGCCGCCGGGGCAGCCCCGGTCATTCTCGTCCCGCGGATCCCGGTCGCGGTCGACCCCCGGATACTCCCAGTCGATGTCAACCCCGTCGATATAGGGATGGCGCTTCAGAAAATCCAGGCAGCTCCGGGCGAAAGTCTCCCGGCCAGTCTCGGTTGCGGCCATGGCGTGAAAGTTTTCCCCCCGGGTCCAGCCCCCGACCGAAATCAACACTTTAACGTCGGGATATTTTTTCTTGTAATATTCGTAATTCGCCAAATGCCCCGACAAACCGTTAAACTGCATCTTGGTGTCGGCCCAATCGTCGGTATAGGCCAATCGAAAATCCTTGCCCACCGTCATAAAGGCATGATTGATATGGGTGACTTTATCCCAAGGGATCTTGCCGACCTCAAATTTTTGGTGAACCGCGCTATAACCGGACCAATTGGTGAAATAGACGACGAATCGTTTTTGCGGCGCCCCTTCGGCGCCCAAGGCTCCGGAACCGGCGGCAAATACCGACAACAGAGAAAGCCCCCATACGATGCTGGAAAAATTTTTCAACACGACATCCCTCCCTTTGGAATTTCGGACAGTAAATTTCTTATTGACCAAAAGATTTTCGTAGTGGTATAGTCCACTATGGAAGTATAGTTCAACCTCATCTGCGAATTTCCTTCAATACTATGAAAAATTTTTGCGTACTATGAGAGTTATTGAGAAATAAAATTTATCCGTTTTATTCATATTGATTTAAAGTGGCAATAAAAACGCCACCCGCGGAATCTCCGGAGTGGCGCGTTAGGAAACCGAATAAACTTATTTCACCAGGTCCGCTGCAAACTTCGGCAATTTGAAGGCGCCGAAATGGACATCGGGCGTATAGTACTTCGTCTCCATGGCTTGAAACGTCGCCGGATCGGCCTGCAAGGGATCCCATTTCTTACTGGCCAACGTGAAACTCCACAACCCCGACGGATAGGTCGGAATGCTGGCCAGATACAGATGTTTGATGGGAAAAACCCCTTGCAGATTGGTATGAATCATCCGGATCACGTCCTGGTTGACGAACGGCGATTCGCTCTGAGCGACCATGATTCCATCCGGCGTCAGGGCCTCATAGACATCTTGATAGAACTCCCGGCTGAAGAGTCCCACGGCCGGACCGATGGGCTCGGTGGAGTCCACCAAAATGACATCATACTTTCCCTTGCTCTGCCGGACATGTTCCACGCCATCGCCGATGGCCAGCGTCACCCGGGCGTCGGTCAAGGCCCCCGCGATACTCGGCAGATACTCTTGGCTGACCTCGACCACCCGGCGGTCGATCTCGCCCAATACCGCCTCTTTGACGGAAGTATGTTTAATGATCTCCCGGATCGCGCCCCCGTCTCCGCCGCCGACCACTAGGACCCGTTCCGGGCGGGGATGCGTATTCAGCGCCACGTGGGTGATCATTTCATGATAGACAAACTCGTCGACCTCGGTCGTCATCACCATGCCGTCCAATACCAGCATCCTGCCGTACTGGATCGTATCGATGACCGCCAGATCCTGATATTCCGTCTTTTCCACATGCAATGTCCGGTTGATCTTGCACGACAATCCCAGATTGGGGGTTTGCTGTTCCGTATACCAAAGTTCCATCGGCTTTTCCTCCTTAAGTCCCGGGGCGAGTCCAAGAAAGGTTCGAATGTATCGTGAAATCGTATTGGTCCCGTCCCAATCGAAGATACGAAAAAGATTATATCAAAATCATTTTCGAAAATAAACCTTTTTATCCGCCATGATCCGTTTTTCACCGGACGTGATCACCATTCTTCGGAACCCAAAGGCTTTTGGGCCCCGGAACCCGGTGGTTCCCCAGCCCGGTTCGGGCAATGTCATCAAGCTATCGTGGAAACTTTAGCTGACGGGTTGAACGCCGACCCGGGCGATAAATCACCCGGCTACAAGGCGAAAGGACCTTGAAAGGCCCTAAAAAACGGGATAAAAATATTCTGCTTAAAATTAGCCACGGAAGGGGCTGCGCGTAATGCCATCCCTGGCCGCTCGCCTTTAGCCGTCCTGGCTTGGACTTCCATCTTGTAGCCGGGGCATTCATGCCCCGCGGACATCAACCGTCAGGGCCGGGGGTTAGGACCCGCGACGGCATGACTTATCCTTCAATCTCTTCCGTGAGTGAGCGGAGCGAACTTGGTCCTCGGGAGTAGCGTCATTTTATGACAGATGACCGGGTTGAGACGCTGAATGAGCTCATTTTGCGAATCACGGATCTCTTTTGGTGACAAAAAGAACTCTTTCAGTCGCTCAATGAGCTCTTTTTGGGGAAAAAGAGTTCTTTCAATCGTCGAGCGAGCTCTTTTTGTGAATAAAAGAGCTCTTTTTGTGAATAAAAGAGCTCGTTTTGTAATGAATGAGCTCTTTTTGTGGATAAATGAGCTCTTTTTGTGAATAAAAGAGCTCGTTTTGTGAATGAATGAGCTCTTTTTGTGGATAAATGAGCTCATTTTGTGACTGAAAGAGCTCTTTTTCGGAAGAATGAGCTCTTTCAGTCGTCGGGCAAGCTCTTTTTGTGAATAAAAGAGTTCTTTTTGTGAATCAGTAAGCTATTTCTGTGGATAAACGGGAACATTGAATAGGGTCAATGAATCTTGGCTGTGGATAAGTCGGGAAAGCGCAGCTAAAAACCGTTTAATGTCAGGGGGGTAAAAAGTCGATGGTTTCGCTTGGATGTCAACGAAGCGATTCCTGACCCGAACCCCGGGACCGAGGGGTCTGGTCGCGCTTTTTTCGATTATTTCATATTTTCATATAAAAAGGCTGGCCCTGGATTGCTTCGGGGCCAGCCTCTGAACTTAATATCCTGTCCCGTCCGCCATCACTCAATTCTTCGCGCCGGGTACCGGCTGGACCATGAGGCGGGTATCCTCGCCGTTGAAACGGTAGCGGATATAAACGAACTGCACTCCGGGTTGCACAACGGGCCGCCAGACTAGCGGCTCATCTCCCTGACGCCACGCCGACCAGATCCGCAGATCATTGCTGACCGACCAAGCGAATTCCGGCTCTCCGTCAGTAGGACGAATTTTGATGAAGCCCGCCGGACCGTCTTCAATCTCAAAGCGCACCGGAAGGTTCCGGCTCAACCGTTCGTTCAAGCCCGCTGGCGTGTAGAGAACGCGGTTGCCGGCCCGATCCTTCAAGAGCAAGCGGCAGTAGACGACAGCGGTCGGGTCCAGTTCCACGCGGTAGTCATTTTCCTGCCATGGTCCCACCGCCAGCTCCTGCCAATCGCCGTGCGGATGAAAGAGGTGCAATTCGGCAGTAACCGGTTCATCGGTCTGCCATGATAGCGCCAGTCGCTCCGGCTCGCCGGTCTCGAAGGTGAACTGCGCCACCCGGGGCGGCTGGGTATCCGCTTCCACCACCGTCGAAGTCTCCACGACCGTGCCGGAGCGGTCGCGAACCCGCAGCACAATCGTTTTGGGCCCATCGCCGTCCGAAAGAACAATCTCCGCTTGGGGCCGGTAGGGCAGCCACGCGGGATCGGCCGCCCCCGCCTCGCTGAGGCTCATTTCCAATCCGGCTGTTGGCGGGGTTTGGAGCATCACCCGGCAACGAATCCGGCGGTCGGCAGTGAACGGTTGCGCCTCGAGCGCGATGGACACCGGAAGCTGCGGAGGGCTCTCCGGGGCTTGCAATGTGAGATAAGCCCGCCGCCAAATGCCGGACGCCCCCTGATACCAGAGGCGCAAGTCCTGGTGACCCGGTTGGAAGAAAGCTAATGGAATCGCGAATGCCTGAGCCGCTTCCTCCCCGACCCACGCTCCGCCGGAGGAGAGATTCTCCACGATGAGCCGCACCGGTTCCGAGAAAGAGAGGCGGACGGCCGTAGGACTGATCTCCGGCGGGCCCGGCGTAACCGCCGGAGCAGCCGCCTTCGTCTTTTGCAAGTAGAGCGCTTCCCCTGAGAGTCCATTGCCGGCCGGGAGCACCCATAAGGCGTCGGGATTGTTCTTGAGGACCAGCGGTCCGCCCCACCAAAACTCCCACTGCCAGTGGCTCCCGTCGGGGCTGAACCAGAAGCCGAGGAGATCCTTGGTGGCGCCGCTGAGGATCAATAAGCCCTTCCCTTCGTGATTGACCGTTAACGTTCCGTTCAGCAAGGCGCTTTTGGCCGAGGCCAGAGCCTTGGTTGCCGCTTTCTGATCTTTCTCCGCCTTGGCCGGTTCTTTCAGTTTTCGGTACACTTCGGCCCGTTGCCGGAGCAAAGGCGCAAAGTTTGAATTGACCGCCAGTCCCTGGACGAACAGGTCGAGGGCGGCCGAATCATTTCCTTTCTTGAATTGCTGGTTGCCGGCTTCCAAAAAGCCGAGCAATGCGCGGTGATCCAATTGAACCGCCGCCAGAAAGTTCTGGCGGGCGCGGGCCGCATCGTCCTTCCGGGCATCCTCATATCCCGCCCATAGCTTGGCTAGCGAGCGCAGGTCGCTGTCACGCCAATGCTGACCGCCGGACCCGGGAGCGGAACCGGTGCCTTGGTGGTAGGCCAGCCAGTTGAGATAGGGATCCCAAAAGCGGTAATCGGGGAAGAGGGCTTTGCCGTCGGCCCAAGCTTGGCGCGCCGCGTCCGGCGCCCCGGCCAACCACCCCACCCAGCCTTTGAGTTCCTGGAATAAGACCCGGGGCAGCAGCTCATCGCCTGAAGTTCCACGACTCACCGCCGCCGCGGCCGCCGGATCCCCCACCGCCAGATATGCCTGAGCCAGCATTTTTTCCCGGGTGGCCTGATACTCAAGGGGCAAGGGATGGGCTTGAACGAGATATCCCAGGGCCATATGGTATTGGCCTTTCTGCCAGAATGCCGCGCCCCGGCGCAACGCCGCCAGGGGTTCCTGGCGGTCGGCCAGCGCCGCCAAGGCCCGCTCCGGCTGCCATTCAAATAAATAATAATCGGCCAAGGCCAGCCGGGCCTCCAGGGAGTCGGGGGCATTCGCCAGCGCGCGCTGGTAATACCAGAGAGCGGTCTGTTTTTGGGAATAAAAAGAATGATAATCTCCGGCCAGCAACAGTCCGGCAGGGTCGTCGGGGCGGATCGTAAACAGCCGTTGCAGTTGTTCCCGGAGCGACCGGCTCCGTTCCGCTTCGACCTTTGGCAGCAGCGGCTGCAAATCGCCGCGGCGCTTGGCCGACTCCGTCCAAAGGAGCGTCCGCATTGAAAAATAGCGGGCCAATCCGGCGGACTGATAATACGTCCGGGCCAGCTCCAAGCGGGCCGCCCCATCCCAGGGGGCGGCCGTCAAACGTTCCACGAGCGCCGCGGCCTCGGGAGGGGCGGCGGTATCCGGGGCCGCCGTCGCCAGGGGCGTCAGCAAAAAGATGGCCATGAGCGCAAGGGGCCCAATCGTTGTTAGTTTCCGCATCAGCGGCTCCTTTCTTTCGAAAATAACGCCTTTCAGCGCCGGATAAAACAAACCCTTCCCGGGTCGATAAGGAAGGGACGGTGATTAAAAGTTTTCCCGCAGGATGTTCAGCAGATCTTCCGGCCTGGCCTCCCGGGGGTTCGCCTTCAATGAACCCGAGGGCAGGCTCTCCGCCACGATTGCCGGCAGGTCCGCCTCGGCGAGGCCGAGGCTCCGGATATGGGGCGGGATCCCCAATTTCTTCTCCAGCCCCATTAAGGTTTTGATGCCCATGGCGGCGGCGTCGATCGGGTCCATTCCGCCGACCGGATGGCCCAGCGCTTTGGCGATGGAGGCGTATTTTTCATAACTGACCGCCATGTTAAAGCGCATCACCGGCACCAGCAGCACCGCGCAAACCAGTCCGTGCGGCTTGCCGGTGCGGATCCCGATGGGATGCGCCAGGCCGTGGACCGCCCCCAACCGGGCGTTGCTCAAGGCGACTCCGGCCATCAGGCTGCCCAGCGCCATCTGGGAACGGGCCTCCGCGTCATGACCGTTTTGATAAGCCCGCAGCAGGTGAGCGCCGATCCGTTCGACGGCCGACCAGGCGTAGATGTCCGTCAACGGGCTGGCGCCGCGGGAAGTGAAGGCCTCAATTCCTTGAACCAGAGCATCCAGTCCCGAATAAGCGGTCGCCTCCGGCGGCAGGGAAAAAGTCAGGCCCGGATCGACCACCGCCACGGTTGGCGTCAGTTGCGGTCCGCGGATCGACTGTTTGATTTGGCGCTCGGCATCCGAGAGCACCGCGTTGAAGGTCACTTCCGCCCCCGATCCGGCGGTGGTCGGAACCGTCACGATCGGCAGGCCGGGAGACTCAATCGGCCCGCCGTCAAAATAGTAGCCGATCCCTTGGCCGGTCCGGTAAAGCGCGGCAATGGCCTTGGCGGTGTCCATGGCGCTGCCGCCGCCCAGGCCCAGCACCCACTCGACTTGTTCGCTCCGGGCCAGTTCCAGGCCCTTGGCCAGCGTCCCCAGGGACGGTTCCGGCTCCACTTCGGCGAAACGGAACGGGGTCAGCCCGGCCTCGGCCAGCAAGCTTTCAATTCGCGCCAATACGCCGTTATGGACGGTGGAATGCCGGCCGGTGACCACCAGGACCTTGGTTCCGAAGGGCTTTCCAACCGCCGGAAGTTCCCGGACGGCATCCATTCCGAAGACGATCCGGGTATTCAACGCAAAAAATTGTGTGGCAGACGGCATCACAGGCTACCCCCGTTGGAAACAGAATCACAATCGATAAATGATTCGCCGTCGGCCCGGGATCTCCTGCGTTCATCGGCCCGATAAAAAATGGGCGTATCATTCGCCCATTCGGAAACGCGTTGAAACCATCGGATTCTTTTGCGGTTTTACCGGCGGGCAGCCGGTTACGCGTCTTGGAGCGCGCGCCAGGCTTCGGCGACCACCCGGTCCGGTTCCAGATCGGGGGCGGCGGGATGTTCGGCCGCCAAGCGCCAGTGCCCGAGATACTCGATATTTCCCTCCGGTCCCCGGATCGGGGAAAAGGTCAAGCCCATCAGCTTCCAGCCCAAACCGGGTCCGTTCCGGATCAAGCGTTGCAGGACTTCACAGTGGACCCCGCTATCCCGGACCACCCCTTTCTTGCCCACTTTCTCCTTGCCGGCTTCGAATTGCGGTTTGATCAGGGTGATCAGCTCGCCGCCGGGCCGGATCAAGTCGCGAAACTTCGGTAAGACCAGTTCCAGCGAGATAAAGGAAAGGTCGGCAGTGATCAGGTCCGGCGGCTCCGGCAAGCGGGAGGAATCGAAATAACGGATGTTCTCCCGTTCGAACACCGTCACCCTGGGATCCTGGCGCAGTTTCCAGGCGAGCTGGCCATATCCGACATCCACGGCGTAAACCCCGGCCGCTCCCGACTGCAGCAGCAAATCGGTAAAACCGCCGGTCGAGGCCCCGGCATCCAGGCAGATCCGGCCGGCCACCGCGATGCCGAACCCGGTCAGGGCCTTGGCCAGTTTATGGGCGCCCCGGCTGACATATTGCGGCCCGCCGGTCGTGACGGTCACCGGTTGAGACCCGGGGTCCACCGTTTGGCCGGGCTTCTCGATCCGTTTGCCGCCGATGCTCACCTCGCCGGCCATGATCGCCCGTTGCGCTTTCTCGCGGCTTTCAAAGTATCCCTGCTCCACAAGCCAAGTATCGATCCGTTGTTTCATGGTCCACCTTCAAAAGATCGGAATGAAGATATCGGCCGTATAAACCACCGTCAGTAAAATGATGGCGCCGACCGTGATATAGGAAAGGATATTAAAGAACGGTTTGTTGGTATGTTCCCCCATCACCTTGGGGTCGTTGGTCAACTTCAGCATAAAGATCAGGATGATCG
Organism: Hydrogenispora ethanolica; assembly: GCF_004340685.1. NCBI lineage: Bacteria > Bacillati > Bacillota > Hydrogenispora > Hydrogenispora ethanolica. The sequence goes on from NZ_SLUN01000023.1 coordinate 55,966, forward strand.
GGACCAGGATGCCGTTGATCACCTGCGAGACCAGCATGATCGAGAATAACTGGCGCACCGGAATGAAGATAACGCAAGCGCCGATAGCAATCAATAAAGTATAGAGGGTGAAAAAGATCGGCGCTTCCTTGAACTTCCGGTTGATGCTGCTCTCCCAGCCAAAGGCTTCGCAGATCGCATAGGAGGTCGAGAGCGGCACGATCCCCGCCCCCAGGGTGGACGCGCCGAACAATCCCAGTGCAAACAGGTACTTGGCGTTGGCGCCGGCGAGCGGCCCCAACGCCCGGGCCGCATCCTCGGCCGTACTGACCACGACGCCCGTCTTGTAAAGGGTGGCGGCGGTGGAAACGATGATGAAAAAGGCAATAAAATCCGTGATAAACGCGCCGATCAGCACATCGGCCCGTTCATAAGCGTAATGTTCGATGGCGATCTCCTTATCCACCACCGAGGATTGCAGAAAAAACTGCATCCAGGGAGTGATGGTCGTGCCGATCATCCCGATAAAGAGCAGGATAAACTGGCCGTCCCACACAAACTGGGGATGAACCGATGCCTTGAGCACCTCATGCCAGTCCGGCTTGGCCAGTACCCCCGAGACAACGTAGGAGAGGAAAACCAGCGATAAGATTAAGAAAGCCTTCTCGGCCAAGGCATAGGAGCCCTTTACCACCAGAAGCCAGATGAGCAGCGCCACCACCGGAACGCTGATGATGCTGGGGACGCCGAAGATATCCAGGCTGGCGGCGATCCCCGCGAACTCGGCGATCACCGTCCCGATATTCGCCAAAAACAACGTGACCATCGCAAAGAGGGTCAACCGCACCCCAAATTGCTCCCGGATCAGATCGGAGAGCCCTTTGCCGGTGACCACGCCCATCCGGGCGCTCATCTCCTGGATGATCGCCAGGCTGAAGGTGATCAGCAGCAGCCCCCATAGCATTTTATAGCCGTACTTGGCGCCAATGGTGGCGTAAGTGGCGATGCCGCCCGCATCATTGTCGGCGTTGGCGGTGATCAAGCCCGGCCCGACAATGGTCAGAAAGAGCAAAAACGAACGCCACTTGCGTTTCCAAAAATCCCGCATCTGTTCCTCCACATCCGGGGACTCATCCCGCCCCGGATCCCCAATCGTTTACCGCCCCGCTGTCAAAAATTTTCAGGCTGTCCGGCGCCAAACCATCTCACCGGTTTGATCATGTTGCCGACGGACCTGATGCCATGGGTTCAAAGCCGTTTTTTCTTGGGCCGCAACAATTCGTAGACCACGTCATCGATGATGACCACGCCCAGCATGACGGCATCTTTATCGACCACCGGCACGGCCAGCAGACTGTATTTGGAGATGATCTCCACCAGCGAGTTGATGGGGTCGTCATCCCGGACATAGATCACCTTGCGGTTCATGATCTGTTCCAGGCGGACCTCGGGCTGGGACACCACCAGATCGCGGAGCGACAGGATCGCGCTGAGCCGGTTCTCATCATCGACCACGTACAGATAGTAAATGGTGTCGGATTCCGGCTTGAGCCGCCGCAGTTCGGCCAGGGTCTCCTCCACCGTCATCGTCTCCTGGAATGAAATATAATCGGTGGACATCAGGCTGCCGACGGTATTCTCCGGGTACTCCATCAGTTCCCGGACCTCTTCCGAAGTTTCCTGGTCCATCTCGCTCAATAGCTGTTCGGCTTTGTCTTCATGCAGTTCGTCGAGGATATCCGCCACTTCGTCGGCGGGCATCTTCTCCAGCACGTCGGCGGCTTTCCCCACCGGCAGCTGATCCAGGATGCTGTATTGGACATCCGACTCCAGCTCTTCCAGCACGTCGGCGGCCCGGTCGTGGTCCAGCGAATTGAAGATGGCCGCGCCGGTCTTCACATCCAATTCCTCAATGATGTCCGCCAGTTCCGAAGGATGCAGGGTGCTCAGTTTGGAAGCGGTCGTCGACAACCGCAGGTTATCGAGGGGCGGGCCGATCGGTTCCATGTTGCTCCACAGGATCAACTTGCTGGGAAGGCTCTTGCCGAAGATCTCCAGCATCCGCTGGGTCGGTCTGGCCAGGTCCAGGCGGCGCATCAATCCCTCCATGCCGACGTCGACCGCCACTACGTAAAAACCGCTGGAAATGGCGGCCATGCGGATATCGTTCACCCGCACCACTTTTTTGCCGTCCATATCCACGATCTGCTTGTCTAAAATGTGCCTCTTTAAATAAATGGAGTGTTCCGGCGGTTGGGCCTCAATCATTTCAGCGCACGTCACCACATAGGCTTTCTTCTCCTTGTTCAAGGAGATCCCCCGCCAGTCCAAAGTCTTCAGCTCATGATCCCTGGTGCTGACCACGCAGGCCACTACTTCCGGCCGTTCGGCGTTGGTACTGATCAATTCTTTCAATACCCCGATGAATTCGCCGTCAGGAGTATGAATCTTGCTGTTCAGCAACCGGCTGAGATAAAAGCTCTTCATGACAGCCACGGATACTCCTCCCCTCACTCCAAAAATAACAAAGCTTTCACCGGTGAGCGAACGCAGTGAAAGCTTCAAGAATACCCCATCACTCTCGTCCGAGTTTTGGCACTACAAGGCGTTGAAGATGCGTTAGATGATGCCTTGAATTCGGCAAAATCTGTTGACCAGCTCAGATTGTCTCCAATCTTACGCGGTAGCAACCCTTATCCTTGTAGGAGCCTCACCTACCGAGTCTATACAATTGTCTTTGCCCATAGTATATGCAGATGTCCGGGATTCCGTTAAAAATCGTACTGTTGTCCCCGCGGCCGCCGCGCAAAAAAATAAAACCTCCCGGAATCGAGAGGTTTGCGCGCAAAACGGACCAAACCAAATCAGCCTAACAGCGGCTCCGGCGGGTGAATGCGATGCAGTTCAAGTTTCCGTGCTTACTAGGGCCAGCCTCCACCACTCACCACTCCTTCGGTTTTCCGTGAAAACCACTGTTGATATAGCCTTATGATAGATCAAAAGGATGCCTTTGTCAAACCATTATTTGCCGCAATCTGCCGTTATTTCCCGAAGCCGTAGCCCATGACCTTGGTATAGGGTTCGAACATCATCTCATAGATATCCATCGCCTGCCGGTCGGTGAGTCCGGCCAGATAATCCCCGATCAAAAGCGCCTTGACATTCTCCCCGTCCCCGGCGAGTTTGACGCCGCCCCGGGTCACCTGGGCCGGCAACAACTGCGGATTCTCCCAGAACCGCTTGAAAAGCCGTTCCAGGATGAGCTTGCCCTTTTCCACCATCATCAGGACCACCGGATTCTTATAGACTTGATCGTAAAGGTAGGTGAGGAGCATCTCCAGATCCCGCTTCCGGAGCGGCGACAGCTCCACCACCGGCCGTTCCAGCCGCCGGATGGCGTCCGGCGAATCGAGGGGCAGGGCCTCCAGATTGCGCTGGGACTGAAGGATGCAGTCCACATTGAATTCATTGATCAAGTGCCGGATCAGCCGGAGCGTCCGCAGCTGATTGGTGAACCGCCCCGCCCGCGCTTCCTCGGCCGCGATGGCCGCCACGATCTCCTTGATGAGCGGGATCTCCAGCTCGGCCACTTCTTCCCAATGGACCAGCCCCACCCGGAGCGCGTCGTCGAGGTCGTGGGCAGCGAAGGAGAGCATGTCGGAGAGATTCACGATCTGGGCCTCGATCCCCGGCAGCGGAAATCCCTTGAATTCCGGTGGCAGCTGGGGATTGTCAAAACGGGTCAGATGCCGGGCGATGCCCTCCCGGGTCTCGTAGGTCAGGTTCAAGCCCGGAAAACTGGGATACCGTTCTTCCAGCCGGTCGACCACCTTCAGGCTGTGCAGATTGTGGTCGAATCCGCCGTAACTCTTGAGTAGTTCGGCGAGGATCTCTTCCCCGGCGTGTCCGAATGGCGCGTGCCCCAGGTCGTGGGCCAAGGCGATGGCCTCCACCAGATCCTCGTTGGCCCGCAGCACCCGGGCGAAGGTCCGGGCATGTTGAGTCACTTCCAGGGTATGGGTCAGCCGGGTCCGGTAAAAATCTCCTTCATGGACCACAAAGACTTGCGTCTTGAATTGCAGGTTTTTGAAAGCCGCCGTGTAGATGACCCGGTCCCGGTCCCGCTGGTAACAGGTGCGGTAATCATCCTCCTGCTCCGGATATTGCCGTCCCCGGGTCGCCCGGGCCTTGGCCGCATACGGCGCAAGCGTCAATTCCTCATTGGCCTCATTCCGTTCGCGAAACGAATTCATCCTGATCACCCCGCCTCATTGGACTCGATATTGCAAGAATTCGGGAAATAACCGAAATCACCTTCCGTTCCCGAAGCTGATTTTGGCGATTCACGAGGTGAAAGGCTCAATCGACGATGAACAGCTTGGCTCCGGTCTCGGTATAGGAGCGGTGCGGATTCAGCTCGTCGGCCACCTGGTAGCTGGTCCCGGGGGTCAGGACGAATTTCCGGCCGTCGCTCAGCTCGGTGACCAGCTCGCCTTCGAGGACCAGCAGCACATGGCCGCGGCTGCACCAGTGGTCCGCCAGGTATCCCGGAGTATATTCCACCATCCGCACCCGGATGTTGCCCATCTCGAAAGTCCGCCAATAGGCGACTCCGTTGCTGCCGGAATGCTCAGTCGGGACCACGCTGCTCCAGTCGATGGTTTGAAACGGCACGTCGGTAATCTTCATTTTGCCCTCCTTGTTTCGTAGCGCCTTGACACGGCTTAGAGTTCCAAGCCATAAAGGTCGTCCAGTTTATCTTTCATCAGCGCCACGCAATCCTGGACCCCCTGGTTGTAATAGACCGGCCCCAGCTTCTCCGTGACGAAATCCAACAGCAACAGCGCTGCCAGATCGCCGATCTCCTCGTCCCGCACCGTGAAAAAGTATTCCTGGATGCATTTCTGCATCGCCGCTCTTTGTTCCTTACTCAACTGAATTTTGGGCTTCATGCGCAATCCTTTCCCAATCATCATCTGGAGAACTTGCTTTCTTTTTACCAATTATAGCCATGGGCTTTCATAATTGCAAGATGGGATTCCCGTTCTTAACGAATCGGAATCATTCCGTCCCCGGTCAAGCCCGGGTCCGGGCGCGGATCCCGCGCAAGCTTCCGCCGGGATGGCGGAAGATTCCGCAAGGGTTGCGCCGGGTCCGGCGGCAGTCGCGCAAGCCGTCGCAACCCTTGCGGGGAATTTGGCACTTCCTCCGGAAGGTTCGGCGGACCTGCGCGCCGTTCCGCCACGATTGCGGAATGCCGTGGCAGCCCTTCGGAATGTCGCGGACGCCCCGCCGAATCGCCCGCCATAACTGCGCTGTGTCCCGCGGCCGGGCCGGCGGCTTCCTCCCTTGCGCCCATAAAAAAACAGAGTCTCCCGGTTCGCCGGGAAAAGGCTCTGTTAGAGAATTCATTTCATTGCTTGACGACGGTTCCCGGCGGCGGGAAAGGGTTTCCCGTTCCCAACCGGTTTGCCGTTCTCAAGCCCGGTAATCCACCTGATGCTGATCGCGAAACTCAAAACGGATGCCGCGCAGCAACATTCCCACGCCGACGCAGTTGGTGACCATCACCACCAGCAGATTCAGCAGCGGCAGCGTGCTTAAGACGGCCAGGATCAACCCGCCGATCACGATCATCAGGATCGGGTGAAGCCGCGAACGGAAGATCAGCCGGCCAAACCAGAGGTTGACGAGAATCCCCGAGAAAAAGAGGAGCATCAGATAGACGAGGACCAGCAGGATGACGAGCGGCAGGCTGACCAGTCCCAGATAAGGGATGATCCCCGAGCCCAACAGCAGGATCAACAGCGGGATGACCATCAGACTCAATAACCCGGCCAACAGATTCTTCCGGAAATTCAGGACCGTCGGCTCAGTCAGCGCCCAGCTGGACTTGGGGAACAAGCGGTAGAGGATGATGCTGATGAGCAGGCTTCCCAACAGCCACCCCAGGAAGAAGATGAACATGAAATTGCCGCCCCGTTCCTGGCGCGCCACATAGCCCCGGCCGATGGCGACCCCCTTGACCTTGGCCGGGTTGGCCGACAATCCGGTATAATCGGTGACCCGCCCGTCGATGGTGAGCGGAGCTTTCCACACGACCTGGCCGCCCCGGATCGTGAGGTCATCGCCCAGATGGCCGCCGATCTGGCCGTAGGTGTTAGCCGTCACCGCCACCGGCCCCAGGACCTCCCCGGCCAGTTTCAGCTCGATGAAGTTGCCCAGAATTCCCTGGCCCACCCGGGAACGGGGTCCGGTGGACAACCGGAAGATCCAGCCGGTCAGACTGCGGCCGATGGAACCGTTCAGCGTCAGCTCCATCGCGGCGACCCGGACGTCCCGGCCGACCGCGCCATTGATCTGCAGCCGCTCCGAGGCCGCCCCCAGCACGCTCCCTTCCACCTTGCCATTGATGACGACCTCGCCGGCCAGCACCAGCAGGTCGCCCCGGATCGTGCCGTCCACCACCAGGCGTTCGCCATTAAAAAGATAATCCCCGGCAATGGTCTCGTTCTCGGCGATGGTCCGGTCGCCGCCCGCCATCTGCCAGGATTCCCCCCAGGCCGGCAGGGCGGCCAAAATTATCAAGCATGCCGCGATCGCGGCAATTATCAGATTCCGTTTCATCACTATCCACCTTACACAGTATCGGTCCAACCAATCAATCCTAAAAACTTTCGAAAGCAGGACTCCCGGTCATCCGGCGGCGGTCAGATGTTGACCTGAATGATATCCCGGTCCATCCGGTCCATGCAGTCGCGCAATTTCGCCGCAAGGATCGGATCCTGGGCGGCGCAGGCCGCCTTGATCTGGCGCATGATGTCAATGCCGCGCCGGAACGCCTGAACAATGTCGCCTTCCTGGATCCCGCCGCCATCCCGGATCAGATCGGAGAAAAGCGCCCCCTGGCTCCAGCGGAAGGCCAGATTGCTGAGGCTGGGATGGAAGACCGCGTCGCGCTCGTCCACGCCGTAGCGGTAAATCAAGTTGCGGATGATCGTCTTGACCGGCCGGACGTCGAAGGGAAGCTGTTTGGGGTAGAACTCGCCCTTGCGCGGTTCATAATCGATCCCCACCAGCAAGGCGTTGAGCTGATCGGCGTCGAGCTCGTGAAAGAGGCCGCTGAAGTAGAGTTCGGTGATGAGCAGCTCCTGGGTATAGATCTGCGCGGCGAACTCGCCCCGCGGCAGCAGCTGTCCTTCTTTCAGATAATCGAGATCCTCAAGAATCTCCGTTTTGAGCTGCAACGATTCATTGAATCGTCCGGAGACCACGATCTGGCCGGCCCGCTCTTGAAGCGAGGCCACCCGCTGATGCAATTCGGACCAGTCCCGCAGCAACTCCTCGCAGCGGCCCTGGCATTCCTTGTCGCAATCCTTGGAGGCGACCCCCTCCAGGTATTGCTTGATCTCGTCGATCTCCGCGGCAATGGCCGTCCGGGCCCGCCCTTTGATAAAGCGCAGCCGGCGCTGTTTTTTCTTGAGCTTCTGCCGCAATTTCATATAAATCAACGGGCAGCACGGGTTCTCCCGGTCGGTGCAGAGATCGGCGCTGAGGTGGCTCAAGCGTTGGGTGTCGTTGGCCAGCTGTTGCTCGAAACGTTTCTTATCGTTGCGCGCCTGATAGGTCGCGAAATTCTGGTTGAGGATCACTTGGATCTCGTCGCTAGCGTGGTTGCGGTTCAGGTTGATGACCGAGTTGTAGGAGAGGTTGAACTGGCTCTTCAGTTCCTCGATCTCGTCCTGCCGGGTACTGGGGAACTCCTCGGGCCGCAGGTTGCGCAGATCGGCCAGGATATAAACGGTTCCGAGCCGGTCGATGCCGCGCCGGCCCGCCCGGCCGGCCATCTGGAAGTACTCCAGGTTGGTCATGGGCCGGAAGCTGACGCCGTCGAATTTCGATGGGCTGTCAAAGCAGACGGTCCGCACCGGATAATTGATGCCGACGGCGAAGGTCTCGGTGGCGTACATCACTTTGATCAGGCCCATGCCGAACAGGGTCTCCACGATCTCTTTCAGCGCCGGCAACAGGCCCGAGTGGTGGTACCCGATCCCCCGCACCAGCAGGTTCCTGGCCTGCAGCACGGTCTTTAAATTGCTGACTCCGAAATCGGCCACCATCTTGTCGAAGACCGCCTCGGCCCGGCCCGCCTCCTCTTCGTTCAGGAAGCTCCGGGTGAAGCTCAGCTCCTGCGCCTTGACCTCGCACATCCGGCGGCTGAAGACAAAATACAAACAAGGCAGCTGCTGTTTTTTGGTCACGAATTTCAGCAGGTCGAGATGGGTGGTTTCCCATTCGCGGCGGTCGTTCAGCGACACGTAGTCCTTCTCCTGGAGTTCCTGGCGGTACCGCACCACCGACTTCAGATCGGTGGCGTTGAGGTGTTTCTCGAAGACGTAGTGCTCCAGCGGTACGGCCCGTTCTTGCTTGACGACCACCGTGACGGGATGGCCCTTGATCTCATGAATCCATCCAGCCAGCTCGTAAACGTTGGGAATGGTCGCCGACAGGCCCAGCAGCCGCATCTCCTTGGGCATGAAAATGATCGATTCTTCCCAGACCGTGCCCCGGTCCTCGTCGGATAAGTAGTGGATCTCGTCGAAGATGATGTGGGAGATGCCCTCCAACCGCGGCAGATCCTGGTGCAGGATGTTCCGGAAGATTTCCGTGGTCATCAGACAGATCTCCGCCTCGGAATTGATCACCACGTCGCCGGTGACAATTCCGACCTTTTCCGCTCCGTACAGCGCCTTGAACTCTTTGAACTTCTGGTTGGAGAGGGCTTTGATCGGCGCGGTGTAGATCACCCGATCCCCCTTGGCGATCGCTTGATCGATCAGGTAGTCGGCGATGAGCGTCTTGCCGACGCCGGTCGGCGCCGAGACCAGCACCGAATTGCCCTCGAGGAGTTGGTGGATGGCTTCCTGTTGAAAATCGTCCAGTTTCAGATCACGATAATATTCCGGTACCTTCATGAAGTGGTAATAAAACTCCTTCCGCCATTAAGCGAAGTCACATCTCTCAACGAAGCGCTCTCAGCTGCTGCCAACCCGCTTAAGTAAGTTAGTCCGGAGAATTGCGCCAACCCGGCCGGCTATCGGGGGCCGGGCCTAACCATAACGGCAATCCTCTCTGTCAACAAGAAAATATTCGTGGAAAATCGGCTAAATCCTGCTGAAAGGAAAAGCACCTTACGGTGCTTGATCGTGATGCGCGTTCCTTTCTCTTGTTAGCCTAGACGAAGCGGCCAAAATTATACTTCGAGAATTGCCGCGACCGCCCCGGCCATGGCCTCTTTGGCGCAGACCCCGTCGTGCCGCACCGGCTTCTGATCGAGCGCGCGCAGACCGGCGGGGATCGGCCGGCCGGAGACGGCGTGCAGCTGCTCCAGGAGCTCGAATTCGCTGGCGGCTTCCCCCGCCGGACTGCCGGACAAGGCCCGCAGCACGCTGGAGTTAAATTTGAAGGGACTGGCGGTGGCGGCGATCAGCACCGGCGTCCGGTCACCGCTGGCCGCGGCGTAACGGTCATAAACCGCCTTCCCGACCGCGGTGTGGGTGTCCATGACATAACCGCAATCCCGGAAGACCCGGCCGATGGTGTCGAGCGTCTCCGCCTCGGAGGCATACCCGCCGCCGAACCGATCGGCGATGCGCGCGGCGGTGGCGGCATCCACCCGGTAGGCGCCGTCGCTTTTCAACTGCTCCATCCAGCGGCGGACCTTGGCGGCGTCCTGGCCGCCCAGGTAGTACAGTAACCGCTCCAGATTGCTGGAGATTAAAATGTCCATGGACGGCGAAACCGTGGTATAGAAGGGGCGCTTGCGGTCATAGGCGCCGCTGGCGATGAAGTCGGTCAAAACGTTGTTGGAATTGGAGGCGCAGATCAGTTTTCCCAGGGGTAATCCCATCTCTTTGGCGAAGTAGGCGGCCAGGATGTTTCCGAAGTTGCCGGTGGGAACCGCCACATTCAGCGGATCGCCCAGCTTCAGCGCGCCGCGCCGGCAGAGCTCCAAATAACCGTAAAAGTAGTACACAAGCTGCGGCGCCAGCCGGCCCCAATTGATCGAGTTGGCCGAGGAGAAGGCCATGCCGCGCCGGGCCAGGCGCGCCATCATGGCGGGATCGGTGAAGATCTGCTTCACCCCGTTCTGGGCGTCGTCGAAATTGCCCCGGACCGCCACCACCGCGGTGTTGGCGCCCTCCTGGGTCACCATCTGCAGCCGCTGGATGTCGCTTACCCCCTGTTCGGGAAAGAAAACCACGATCCGGGTGCCCGGAACGTCGCGGAATCCCTCCAAGGCCGCTTTCCCGGTATCGCCGGAGGTGGCCACCAGAATGACAATCTCCCGGGTATCCTGGCAGAGCGCGCCGGATTGGGTCATCAAATGCGGCAGCAATTGCAGGGCGACGTCTTTGAAGGCGCAAGTCGGCCCGTGAAACAGCTCCAAAACATACTGGCCCTCCGCCAGCCGGGTCACCGGCGTGATCGCGGGATCGGCCCATTTGGCGGGATAAGCATACGCCGCCGCAATCATCCGTTCCAAATCGGCTGGGTCAAAATCGGTAAGATAGAGGGAGAGAATCCTGGCGGCCAGCTCCTGATAGGTCAAGGGCAGCAAAGCCTGGAGATCGGCTTGCGTCAGGGCGGGAATGGTTTCGGGAGTGAATAGCCCGCCATCCGGAGCGATCCCCGACCGGATGGCCTGGGCAGCGGAGACCTCCATCGTTTCACTACGAGTACTGCGATAATTCAAAGTTTTCACCACTTTTGTCTTAAGATTCGGTTACGATGTCATGCCGGTATCATAGCCGTTCCATCGGTTTTGTCTTATCTTATCACAATTCGGGAGCCGATCCTAGTAATTTCCTGTTAAAAGAAAGGCTTCGTACGGGCAAAAAACGTTGTTTTTTAATGAGAGGGCGGCTGGATGGAAAGTCTGGTAAACTCCTGGAATCCCGTTAACCGAATCGCCTCGGGATGTTAATTTATAAAAAACATTTTGGTAATCTATTTTAAATCTTTCGGTTGTATTATTTAATGGGGGAGAAATGAAAGATTTTTAACAAGGAGAAATTGACAATGATTTCAAAAAATCCCACCGAAGAATTGGCCTATCATTTGATGTTGTCAAAGAAGAATTCTTTTCATTTCGGCGAGATCTCGCTGGGCGTCCAAAAGCTGTTAGATGCCTTGAAAGAACTCGGCTACGTGGTTCAGTTTATCGAGAAAGCAGACGGTTGCGAACCGAAATTGCTCTCCAAGGAAGAGTGCCTCCGGACAGGTCTGGCTTTCGAACATCAAGTAATTGACGATAGAAAACACGCCAATTAAGCGGCGCTAATTCTACTTAATTCTGCGGCATTCCATATAGAAACGTTTTTCGTCGGCTTCGCCCATGGAGAAAGTCTTCCGGGGCAAAGCCCCTTCCAGCAGCACCGTCTTAAAGAGTTCCTGTTTCGCCAGGGGCGGCAGGTAAAAGCCAATGTTGCCGGGCCGGCTGCCCAAAGCCGCGACCACATCCGCCCCGTGAATGTAATCAATGCCCATTCCGGGGTTGACTCTCAACCACTCATCCAAGAAACGTTGCAGCGTTCCCACAGCCAAATTCTGCCGCGCCCGCCGGATCGTCAGGCCGCCGGAGCCTTGCGCACTGACGAACCCGATCACCTGCGCGTCCGGGACGGCGGTCCGCCGTCGCTCAAGCTCCGCCTCGGGCGGCACATTGCCCGCAAACCATTCCCAGCTCAATTCCATGCCCTGCCGGCTGCAATCATCGGCCATGGCCCGCAGCAACGGTTCGCCCTCGCCTCCAAAGAGCACCCGGTGGATCGGTTCGAACTCCAGCCCTTCGTCATGAAGATTGATCAGTTCGACCAGGGCGAAGCGGGCCGGGTGCACCGCGGCTTGTTCCGGGGTCAGCGCCGGCTTCAAATTCTCCCACACCGTTTTGGCCGTGGCCAGGGAATGATTGCCGTCGCCCACCGCATACAGCAGGAGGTCGGATGGGTCAGCGCCGTACTTGCGGCGGAACTCCGCCGGATCCGCCAAACGGGAGAGCCCCGCCAGGACCGACCCGATCGCCTCCGGCGCGGCCACCGGATAACCGGTCAGGTGTCCGCCGTTCATCGGCAGTTCCACATCGTACAGCGGTTGCTGGCCAGCGGCGAATTGCGCCAGCGGTTCGATCACCCGCCGCTCCGGGTCGTCGATCAGCACCAGGACATGCGGGCACTCCAAAGCGGCCCCCTCGCGAATCCGGACCCGGGGAGGAATCCGCTCCAACACCGTTCCTTCGGTCGCCCGGATCAGGCTTTTGGAACCGGGACGAAAATCATAGCATTCCAGATCCAGCGCCACCACCAGGCCACGCCGGATCTTGCCGCGGCGGGTGCGCCGCTCGACCAGCACGAAGCCGGGGTCCAGCGGGCGTAGAATCCCCCGCTCCAGATATTCGAGCATCTTTCCCTGAATCCGGCGGATCCGTTCCGTTTCATCCGGCTGGCCCAGGTAGACTTCGGGAAAGATCAATTGCAAGGTGGATGGCGCTTCCCCGACGAACGCCGCCAGTTCCTCCCAGTATTCCAATTGCGAAGTATACTGGTCGCAGGCCACTACCGGCCACTTGGCGAGCTCGACCGCTGCCCCGGGCAGCAAGAGTTGGGGAATGGTAAGTGCAAATTGGGCTGGATCGCTCACTTCTCAAACCTCTCTCTTCCTCGATACTTGATACGATCAAATCATGGCCTCCAGGGAAAGTCCTGAATGCGCGCGTCGAAATCGATCTGAACCGTAAAGCTTCCCGCCGTCAGCGGCGCTCCCGCCGGATAAATCCGGTAGGTTATGGTCTCGCTGCGCTGGCAGTTCTTTTGATCCCAATAGGTAGCCACCGGAGTCCATTGTTCCGAAAGTCGATAAAAATGAATCCCGTCCCTGGACCAGCGCAACTGGGCGATGGGAATCCGGTTCGCCGGATTGAAGGCATCGACCAAGTGCGTTCCGGCGGCGCGAATGCCCAAAGCCCAAAACCCGACCGGCAAATATTGCTGGAATGAGGTTACCGTAACGGGATGGTCCGCCTCATAATACTCCGGGTCCGAGCCGCTGTTGGTCACGGTAAAGGATACGATATTGGGCGTTACGGTGAGCCCGGTATAAACGCCGGCCCGGGCCGGCCGGCCGGGGTACGACAGCTGAACGATTGCCAGGAAACCGATGACGAAGCCCAAAACCGTTCTGGGAAGCGCTGGTTTCATGGGTATACTCCTCTAGGAAAGCAGGATTTCGGGCCGGCAAAAACGAATTTAACGCTATGAGCTGGCCTTTTATAAAAAACAACTTGCCATATCCTTTCATAATTTCGCTATTCCTCGCGGTTCTCCTGCTAGGAACGGCGATTCCAGTTTTCGGCGCCGAAATGGTGCTGAATTCCGCCGTCTCCGTCGCGGTTCCCGACCGCCAGTCGGGAAATCCCGGCGAGTTTTTAACTTTTATGCTTGAGCTGAGCAACCGCGGTTCCAAACCCCTGACCCTGCAGGTGGAATACCTGAGCCAACACCGCTGGAGCGCCGTCGGCGACGTGACCGTCAACCTGCCCGGCCATACCAGCAAAGCATATTTCCCGGTGACGGTCATGATTCCCCAAAACGCTGCGGCCGGTTTCGAGGAGAAACTGCGGGTCCGTTTCAAAGTCGCCGGAGAGGCGTTCCCCCTGCCCGATGTGATCCTCACGGCCCAGGTCAATGCCGTCTCGGCCATCCATTTCAATATTCCGCCCTCAACCAAGGGGTCGCCCGGATCCACGGTCACCTATCCGATCACCGTCACCAACACCGGCAATACGGACGAGCAATTTACCGTCCGCTACCGCTCCAGCAATTCATGGCCGGTGCAGGTCGAGCCGGCCGAATTCGCGCTGGCGGCCGGAGAGAGCCGCACTGTCCGGGTCCAGCTGCAGATCCCGGGGCTGGCCGCGCTCCCCTCCGATCAGCTGGAATTGACCTTCCGCTGGGGCCGCGAGCAGAAGGTCGTCAATCTGACCACCTTCATCGTGGACCGGCTCGACTCCCTAAGCGCGCAGTATTATATCTGGCAAGGCTATTTCAATCTCAGCCAGCCGAACCTCTATGGTTTGAAAGTCGGTGAGACCCATGCCGAGTTGGCCCTGAACGGCCAGTGGGGTCCGGACCAGAGCGTCAGTCTGTACGCCGCCGATCAGGGATGGTTCACCAATTTCCATCTGAAAACCTGGGACTTAAAGACCGGGCAATTCCCTTTGACGTGGCCGGGCCTGGTAACGCCGGCCACCGGCCAAGCCAACCTTTGGCTCAGCAACACCGCGGGCGACCGTCAGCTGGCCATTTCCAGCTGGGATTCGGCGACGGACCCCGGCCAAACGGTCTGGGGGATCGACGCTTCCCTGAATGAGCGTTCCCAGCTCCGTTTCCTCCATGACCCACTGCCCGGGGAGGCGCAGAACCTCCTGGAATGGCATTATCAACAAAATCTGACTCCGGGGACCTTCTGGACCCACGCCCTCTCCGCCGATCTCCGCGATCCCGCGCGTTATGCCGGAGCGGCGGGTCTCGCCGGCCAGTTGGAACGGTGGCAATGGAATACCCAGCTGAAATATCTGCGAAATCTGAACGACGCCCTGCAACAGAAAAGTCTCTGGGCCAGCTTGGGCACGCCGCCGCTGACGGACGGCACCGGGGGTTACCTGCAACTCCAGTATGAATCGAAGCGGCTGGACGAAGGCAGTTCCGGGATCAACGACTACGACGATCTCCAGTTGAAAGCCAACGCCACGCTGCCGGCGGGGTTGCTGCTCAACCTGTCGCGCAGCCTTCATTGGTCCAACGCCTCCCTGGCCGGCAGCAATTCGACCCTGGGATGGGGCTGGACCCGGCAAGCCGGCCGTTTCCGTCACGAAAGCAGCTTCAGCTATTCGGTGGACCAAGACGCCGCCGAAGGCCGCTCCACCTACCATTCGTTCGATTGGTATACCCGGTACGCGCTTTCCGCCTTCGACGGGCTGATCCTCAATCCCAACTTCGACAGCGACTTTTCCCGGCTGGGCTTCGGCTACCAACGCCGTTGGTCGCACGGGCCGGAACTGACGACCCTCTTCTACTCCTATTGGCAGTCGCATCCCAAATACAATTGGACCGTCGATTTGACCTGGCCAATCTACCAATATTGGCTGGCCTTCAAGTATTCGGGGCTCTGGGAGTCGGGCAGCTACTCCACGGACTACGCCAGCCTGAGCATTTACAAGCGCTTTTCGTTTCCGGTCCAAAAACCGTTGGGCGGCATCGCCGGCGTGGCCTTTGTGGATAAGAACCGCAACGGCGTCCGCGACGCCGGCGAGCCGGCGGCGGGAAATCTCGACCTGCTGCTGGACGGAAAGACCTCCGTCGCCACCGATAGCGAAGGCCGCATCCTTCTGAGCGGCTTGAGTCCCGGCGAGCACAGCCTCGCTCTGGATCCCCGCTACAATGTGATCTACCTCTCCGCGTCCGCGCGGGCGACCGGGCAGTTCTCCGTCAAACCTTATCAAACGGTCGCTTGGGACCTGCCGCTCGTCCGCACTCAGAATATTACCGGCCTGGTTTATGCGGCCGGAAACTCCGGGCCGCAACGGGGACCGGCCCGACCCGGCATCGCCGGAGTTCCGGTGCTCCTGACCGACCGGGCCACGGGGGCCACGCGCCGGACCTACAGCGACGGCGACGGTTATTTCGTCTTTTACCAGCTCGCTCCCAATCCCTATCAGGTCACGATCGAAGCGGCTGGCCTTCCCGACGGATGGCAGTTGCCGCCGGATTTCCAGCCGGTGCCGGTCGCCGCCGCGGACCTCGCCGAACAGCCCGAATTGCGCATCGGGCTGATCCCCTATGAAAAGCCGATCGAGATCATCACCCTGCCGGCGGGGATTATCTCCTTGGCCGCAGCGGACGAATTGGTGAACCGGGGCGCTTCGCTCCCTATCACCATCGCCGTGGCCCAACCGGTCAAAAATGCGACCTTGCTGTTGCCGGACGGTTCCCGGGTGCGGCTGGCTGCTTCCCGCTCCCGCTGGAAATATACCTGGAAAGTCCCCAAAAGCCTTCCGCCCGGTCCCTATGTGATCCGCTGCGAGATCGAGACCTGTGCCGGCGAGCGTCTCCGCGCGGAAACCGAGGTGATCATCCTATAAGCGGCGGTCCGGATGAGCAACCTCCCCCGGCCATTGACGAACCATAAAAAAAAGCTCCCGGGCTCATGGTCCGGGAGGGGTTATGGGGATGAATAGTGGGTTTAGTTTTGATAACTGAGTTGGTATTGCAATTGAAAAGAGTTGCCGGAATCGGCCGTCAAGGGATAATAACGGTACCAAACCCGGTAACTCGCCCAATTCACTCGAGCGCCTTGGAATAGATCATTCCAGCCGCGCGACGCTCCATGCCAGTTTCGACCGTCCACCGACCATTCCAAAACGCCGGCGTCCGTCGGAGCTTCTCCCAGCAAGCGCCAGGAGCGCGAGGTATTGTTGAAGACCGCCAAGCGGACTTCGTATAACCGGAACTCCGGTGTGGTTTGGATCAGATCGACGCTTTCCACCCGGTAACGGCAGATCTCCGGCACCGTCACGGTAATGGTATGCGAGGAGCCATCGGCCCGCGCCGTGCCCGAGGCGATGAAAATGGCGAAAAAAAGCGCCATCCATCCGCAATAAAGCAGCTTCCTTGCTGACAAAAACCCCCACCTCTTTGCGGGGGCAGACGAAAAATGGGCAAACAAAAAAACAACCCATTTTCGGCGGCCCGGCCATCATAGCATTACGCCTTAGATCCGTGACTTTGCGTCCCCAGCTTTCGCTGAGTTTGCCTTTATCGGTTTAGTTGTTTTATTTTGCTGGAAAACTTAAATAAATTATACCACCGTTCCGTTATTTTGGCAACCTTATTTGACTTGGAATGTGGTTTGAACCGCCTTCAAGCTCTGGTCGCCCAGATCGGCCACAGCCAGTCCCACATAGTACCCGGGTTGGAAATGGAAGGAATACTCCTGCAGGCGGAATTCCTGCGCCGAGCCGGGCAGGATCAGCCCTTCGCCGAAGGACAGGACGTTGACGATCCGGCCGCGGTTGTCCCGGATCTCCAGGCGGCCCTTGAAACGGACGAATGATTCTCCGCTGTTCTTCACGCGCAGGGCGGCGACGATCTTTTGCTGTTTGGCGTCCCAATTCAAGTGGAAGCGTTCGATGCTGCCGCGCCCCGGCGCGGAGCCGTTCACATCGATGCGCATGATATAGGCCACCCGGCCGGACATGGCGATCTGGAACCGCCCGTTGCCCGGGGCGGCGGCCGGAACCGTACTGAACATCAAGGCCGTCCAGTAGCTGCCGGAAGCATCCGCCGGGACTTTCAGGGTATATTGAACCCGTTGGCCGGTTTTGGGCGCCAGGCTCAGGCGGTTGGCCTGGAGCGTCACCCACGGGGCGGCCGAACGTTTGACCGTCCCCATGGGCAAGAACTGATACGCTCCGGCAGAGGTCAAAAACCAGTCATTCTTGAAGATCGTCACCTGGGTGGTTTCGCGGTCGGAGCCGAAGACGAAGATCTCGCCCTGGTAAGTCTGGCCGGGACTGATTTGAATACTGATATCCGGGGGGCTAATCCCCAGATCCAGCGCCAAGCAAGGGCCAGCCCAAATTGCCACCCATATTAGACACAGGAATCCCACCATGCCGGTTTTTGACAAGACTCATCCATCCTTTATTTCGCTGCGACGGTGTAGGTAACCAACGTCTTATAGGTCTGATTCGGGTCGAGCGTCGCGATGTTGCCGTTCACCCGCCAGGTCAATTCGACCGGGTTTTGGAGTTGGGCCTTGGTCAGGCCGGCGCTCACAATGGGACTGCCGCCCGTGGTTAAGGTGGTGTATTTGCTGACATCATTGAAATTGGGATCGGTGCCGACCTGCAACAGAGCGGTAATATCCGACCCCTGGGTGGCCTGCCCGGCGACTGAAAGCGTGCAGCCGTTGGCGGAGTTGGTCCGGATCTGGAGCTTGACTTTGGTGTCGAAATTCTTGGTGACGGTTCCGTCGTCCCGGACCTCATTGGCCTCAATCGCGGTGGCGATGTCGGTGAGGTTGTCGAGCACCGTCAATTTGGCGAAGGGTTTCACCGTCACCGTCACGGTGTGCTGATTGCCGGCAAAGCTGAAGCTGCCGATGGCCAAAACCGCTAACAAGCATGCGAAAACGATACCGCGTTTCATCGAAGATCCTCCTCTTGATTATGTAACGAGTCGCCTGGAAAGTAGAAAACCGGCAACACTGCTACGCCGGTTTCGCCAGTGGCTCCGCCCATCGCCGGTGACTCCGCGCACGATGGGCCTCATCGCCTGAAACACTTTTCTGGCAATTCTAATTTTATTGACGATTTTTACATTTGTCAATCAACAAACCACATCTGCGATTTTACGTAATATTTGTCCAAAAAACGTCGTATTTTTTAAGTTTATTTTAAAATAATCATTTCAGTGCATTAAACATAAAAATTTGGCATGGCGGATGCCGCCCTACTTCCTCGATCCACAAAAGATCGATCTTGATTCACAAAAGCAGGATCTTGATTCACAAAAGATCGATCTTTGTTTACAAAAGCAGGATCTTGAATCGCAAACGATCGATCTGGAATGGCTGCAGATCGATCCGCAGTCATTCCAGATCGATCTGCGATAATAAAAGATCGATCTCCGGTTCCCGAAGATCGATCTCGAATGACGCTAAGAGCTTATGCAATTCCCGGGGGAAGTTCTTCCCCCGGGGAGGAAACGGTTTGCAAGTCGGAAGGAGCATGGCGGGCCCGCTTCGCTACATCCCCATTCAAGGATTCTTTCCGTCCCGGCATCCTTCCTTGCCAACGGTTCATTGGATAAAAATCATGGTTGCGCCATTCCGGCCGGATGGTTGGCTCAAAAATTCAGATAATCCATCCCGACGTTGTGGCGGGCCCGGGCGAGGGTCTTTGCAGCCACGTTGCGGGCCTTTTCGGTGCCGCGCCGCATGATCGCGGCGACGTCCTCCCGCGAGTACTGGGCCCGTTTGGCGCGATAGGGCGCGAAATACTCCCAGATGGTCGCGAAGAGTTCCTTCTTGACCTCGCCGTATTTCAGGCCGGGCGACAGGAAACGCTCTTTCAGCCACTCCTTGCCGGGGCCGTCCAGGAACAGGTTGTAAAGATCGTATAAGATATTGCCCTCGATCGGCTTGGGCTCATCCACCGGCGTCGAGTCGGTCTTGATGGACATGATCTTCTGTTTCAAAGCCGCTTCGTCGCAGAAGATCTCGATGGTATTGCCGTAGGATTTGGACATCTTCTGGCCGTCCAGGCCGGGAATGGTGGCCAGCTCGGTCTCGATATCCGCGTCCGGGATCACGAAGGTCTCGCCGTAAACATTGTTAAAGCGCAACGCCAGGTCGCGGGCGACCTCCACGTGCTGTTTCTGATCCTTGCCGACCGGAACCCGGTCGGCGTCGTACAACAGGATGTCGGCGGCCATCAACACCGGATAGGAGAACAGGCCGTGGCTGGCGGGGATCCCCTTGGCCAGCTTATCTTTGTAGGAATGGCACCGCTCCAGCAGCCCCATGCCGGTGATATTGCTCAAAAGCCAGGTGAGCTCGGTGACTTCCGGCAGATCGGACTGCACGTAAAAGATGGACTTCTCCGGATCGAGCCCCAGCGCCAGAAAGTCCAGAATCGCCTCATAGGTCTGGCGGCGCAGCTTCTCCGCATCAAAAACAGAAGTCAAGGCATGGTAATTGACGATGAAACAGAACAGCTCGTGATTTTCCTGGTACTCGATCATCCGCTTCATCATTCCGAAATAATTGCCAATGTGTAAACTTCCCGAAGGTTGAATTCCCGAAAGTATCCGCACGTTCGACACTCCTTTATCATTCATCGCATTCAATTGGCCAGTTTGCGGCCCGCCCGGCCGCGAGCCGGGGCCGGACCTAGACTGCCCGGTTTATTCGGCATAGATCATTTTCACGGTCATGCCCCCGTCGATCACCAGATTGGTGCCGGTGATGAAACCGGCGGCGGGGGAAGAGAGATACAGGCAAGCGGCGGCGATATCCTCCGGCTTCCCGACCCGGCCCACCGGGTGCTGGGAGCGATCGGCCGCGCTGTGCCGGGGTTGCTCGGCCAACCGGCTCTTTTGCCAGTCGCGGACCTCGATCCAGCCGGGGCTGACGGCATTCACCCGCACCCCTTGGGCGCCGAGGGTCACGGCCAACGCATGGGTCAGGGCCAGGATGCCCCCTTTCGACGCGGCATAGGCTTCGGAGTCGGGCTCCGACATCAGCGCGCGGGTCGAGGCGATATTGACGATGGCGCTCTGCGGCTGGCGGACCAGGAACGGCGCCGCATACTTGCAGGCCATGAAGGTCCCCCGCAGATTCACCCCCAGGACTTCATCCCAGGCGGCCATCGAATCGTCCAAGAGACTGCTCTTGCGGGAGAGTCCGGCATTGTTGACCAGGATGTCGATCCGGCCGCAAGCCGCGGCCACCTTGGCCATTAACGCCCGGACGGCGTCCTCGGACGCGATATCGGTCTCAATAAAAAGCGCCCGCCCGCCGGCGGCCTGGATCGCCGCCTGATTCTCCAGCCCCGCCTCGGCGTCGTTGTCGGCGATCACCGCGATCGCCCCTTCCCGGGCAAACCCTTGGGCCACCGCCCGGCCGATGCCCTGCCCGCCGCCAGTGACGATGACAACCCGATCCAAAAAATCCTCGGCCACGGGCCCACCTCCATCCCGGATTGAGATTCGTAGATTCTTATTCTTTACTATATAGGATGAAATAAATATCTTTACTATAATTTGCATTTCTAAGGCCAAATGCAAATGGAATCAAAGCGGAAATTTATTTCATCCTATTACAGCGGTAATAAGTTGAATTAAATCCCTTAATTTGCCATCACGGCCGGCTTTAGGGACGTGATGCATAGTAGAAATTTAATTCAACTTATCTATGGATCGTTCCGATCCTTGCCAGTTTTTTGGAGTCAATCCTGCAAACCATGGAAACCACGGTCCGCCCCTTTTTATTTTTTCGGGAACTCGGCCCAGATCGCCCGCATCTCCCGGTCCAGGCGCTCCGCCTCGGCCGCCGCCGCGACGCTGAAATCCGCGCCCGAGGAGGCGTATAGAATGCTGCGCGAGGCGTTGACGACGATCCCGTCGCCCGCGGCGGTCAGTCCGTGGAGCACCGTCTGGCGGAGATCGCCGCCCTGGGCGCCGATTCCCGGGATCAGCAGCGGCAAGTCGCCGGCGATGGCCCGCACTTCCGCCAATTGCCCGGGATAGGTCGCGCCGACCACCAGGCCGCAATTCCGGTTGGCATTCCATTCCCGGCTGACCTGATCGGCCACGATTTTATACAACTCCCGGCCGGCCACGGTCAGCTCCTGGAACTCGCCGGCGCCGGGATTCGAGGTATGGCAGAGCACGAAGACGGCATGGTCCGGGTCGGCCAGGAACGGTCCGAGCGCTTCCTTGCCCAGGTAGGGATGGACCGTCAGGGCATGGGCTCCGAAGACCTCGAAGGCCGCCTTGGCGTAGCCCCGGTTGGTATTGCCGATGTCGGCCCGTTTGGCGTCCAGGATGATCGGCAGCTCGGGAAAGTTCTCCCGGATAAATTGGGTCGTCCGGAGCAGCGCTTCCAGCCCGGGCAAGCCGTAACCCTCGTAAAAGGCGCTGTTGGGTTTGAAGGCGCAACTATACTCGGCCGTGGCCTCCACGATCGCCCGGTTGAAACGGAAGATGGCGTCGGCCACCGAATCCGCGGGGAAAAGCGGCGCGATCTTGGCATAATCAGCATCCAGGCCCACGCAGAGAAAATGGCCCTTACGCCATCGAGTCCTTACCAAATCATGAAAACGGTTCATGGGGATCCCCCTTGATTTGTAATTAAAAAATACTAATTCGTGATCGAAGCGGCAGTTCCTCCAATAGAAGGAATTTTCCTGGCCCGTCGAGAAAATATATAGATATTCAAAGATCTGGGATCCACTTTTTCAGTCGTAGCGCGTCCCGGTTCATCCCGGGCGTTCAACCCTATCGAAGGAGTGATGGAATGGAACGGTATTTTAAGATTGCATCCGGTGTTCTGGTGGCGCTGGTGGTCCTCCTCTGGAGCATCAGCGGGAAATATGTCGACTGGCTGTGGTTCAAGTCCGTCGGGGAGACCTCGGTCTTCTGGGTGACGTTGCTCACCGGACCCCTGACCAAGCTTCTGGTCGGGGTGCTCATCTTCGGGTTTCTGGTGCTCAATTTCTGGCTGGCCTTGCGGGCGTTCAACCGGACGCAGGTGCAAGTGGTCGAAGAGACCAGTCTCTGGCCGGAGATTCCCAAAAGCGCGCTCATCCTGCCCGGTCTGGGCATCGCCGCTGTCCTCTCCTTTGTGCTGGCCTCCGGACTCAGCCTGGACTGGACGGTGATCCAGCAGTTTCTCAATCAGACCCGGGTCGGCCTCGCCGATCCCGTCTTCCATAAGGACCTCGGCTATTATCTGTTCGCCTTCCCCTTCTTTCAACGCTTGAACAACCTGGTGATCAGCGTGGTCTTTCTGGGACTGGCTGGGACGGCGCTGGTGTACCTGATCGCCAGGGCGGCCTGGAAGGAAGGGCGCGGCTGGGAATTATGGTTTCCCGCCAAGGTCCATCTGACCGTCCTGACCATCCTGTTCTTGCTCGGCAAGATCTGGGGGTATGCCCTCGGCAAATTCAACCTGCTCTATCAGGAGTCGGCCCAGATGACCGGGATCAACTACACCGCCTATCATGCCAAATTATTCGGTTTTCAAGTTCTGACCGTCTTCCTGGCGGTGTTGATCGCCGTCCTGATTTTCAGCCTGTTCCGGAAGGGCACCAAGATCCTGGTGGGCGGGCTCGCCGCCTGGCTGGCGCTGTCCTTTATCTTATTCGGCCTTTATCCCGGATTTCTGCAATCTTTCAAAGTAGCTCCCAACGAGTTTGTTTTGGAAGCGCCCTTTCTGAAAAACCATATCGACTTTACCCGGAAGGCCTACGGGCTCGACCAGATTGCGACCCGGACCTACATTCCAGTCGATACCCGGACCAGCTCCCGGCAGTTGAATCAGAACGACCCGGCCCTGGCCGACTTGCGGCTCTGGGATTATCGGCCGCTCAAGTCCTCCTATAACCAGCTGCAGCGGATCCGGCCCTACTACATCTTCAACGACATCGACATCGACCGTTACCAGTCGGTCACCGGCGGCCAGGATCAGATGATGATCTCCGCCCGCGAGCTCAACACCTCCGCTCTGGCGGGCCAAGCCCAGAACTGGATCAACATGCACATGACCTATACCCATGGTTACGGAGTCGCCGCCAATCAGGTGAACGAATTCACCGCCCAGGGGCAGCCCATCTTCAAGGCCTACGATCTGCCCACCAAGGTCGATCCGAATTTCCCCGGCCTGAAAGTGGACCAGCCCCGGATCTATTTCGGCGAATCCACCAATGATTACGTGATCGTCAATACCCGCAACGCCGAGTTCGACTATCCCAAGGGCGAGGGAAACGCTTCCTTCAGCTACGACGGCAAGAAAGGGATCCCGTTGAACTCGCTGTTTAATAAGCTCCTGATGACCAGCGTCTTCGGGAACACCAACTTTCTGCTCTCGGATCTCTTGACCGACCAGAGCAGTATTCTGCTCTACCGCAATATCAACACCCGGGTCAAGAAGCTGGCTCCGTTCCTGATGTTCGACAATGACCCATATCTGGTGGTCTCCGGCGGCAAACTGTACTGGATCATCGACGCCTATACCGCCAGCGCCTATTACCCGTATGCCAAAGCCCACGAAGAAGGCCTGAATTATCTGCGCAACTCGGTCAAGGCTGTGATCAACGCCTATGACGGCAGTGTCGGTTTTTATGTGATCGACGACCGCGATCCGCTGATCAAAGTTTGGCAGAAGGTCTTCCCGCGGCTTTTCAAGCCGGTGGCGTCCCTCGACCCGGATCTGGTCCGCCATTTCCGCTATCCCACCTATCTGATGACCATCCAGCGGGATATGCTGACCCAGTATCACATGACCGACCCCAAGACGTTTTACGAGAAAGAAGACTACTGGGAGATCCCCGTCCACAACCAGGATGAGCCGTTCGAGCCCTATTACGTGACGGTCAACCTGCCCGACGTCAAGGAGAACGGCGAATTCGTCATCATGCAGCCGTTCTCGCCGCGCGGCAGCCGCAACCTGGTCTCCTGGCTGATCGCCCGCTGCGACCAGCCCAATTACGGCCAGCTCATCCAGTACGTCCTTCCCAAGGATCAGAATATCTACGGTCCGGCCCAGATCGACAGCAGGATCAACCAGGATCAGACCATCTCCCAGCTGGTCACCCTCTGGAACCAGCAACAATCCCGGGTCACTTGGGGCAATCTGTTGATGATCCCGGTGGAAGGCTCAATCCTGTATGTCAAGCCGCTATTCATGGAATCGGAGCGAAGCCAGCAAGCCGAGCTGAAAAAGGTCGTGATGGTCTATCAGAACCAGGTGGTGATGGGCGACACCCTTGCTGACGCCATCTCCCGGTTGACCCTCGGCACGCCGCCGCCCAGTTCCACGGCACCCAGCGGCGCCCCGACCACGCCGCCCAGCGCTCAGAATCCGTCAGCGCCCACCAACCGCAAGGCGGAGATTCTGAAACGGCTGAACGATCTGGTGAACGAGCAGCAGCGGCTGCTGCAGGAACTGTCGCGGATGAGCCAATAGCGAATCTTTCGCAATGATCCAAAGAGCCGGACACCCGAGTGTCCGGCTCTTTGGATCCTATCGCTGAGGTCATCCGAATTACGCCTTCATCACCGACCGGCATTTGGCGGCGAAACGGGTATACTCCTCCAGCACTCCAACCAGCCGGCCGGCCTGCTCCGAGGAGAGAGACTCCAGGTCGGAGGCACCCACTGAATCCCGGATAATTCGTTCGATCTGAAACTGATGATAGCCCAGATGAGACAGTTGCCCCAAAAGGTCGCTCACTCGATCCGTTTCCTTATCCAAAACCTTCCCCCCTTTATCTCTCTATGATTCCCATCACGGAAAATTTTACCATAGACATTTGAGAAATCATGTTGAAAAAAGAAGGAAGGGGGAGACGATCGTGGATTTGATTGTAGAGCTTTCCAAAGGATTCTCACGATTGCGCCGGTTCCCCGGCTGGATTTGTCGTATCTTCTCCGCATCGGAAGAAAAATACAAAAAACGGACCACCTTTCGGTGGTCCCGCTTAGCGCACTCCCAGAATCATTCGCAAATCCCTTGTAACGCATTGGCTGAAGGAGGCTGCTTCACATTAGGGGCATTCAAGCTACTGATGGCAAAAGCTGTCGAAGGCTATTTCACTTCATCGGTGCACTTGCCCTTGGCGTAAACCCCTTCCCAGTCGCGAATGAACTGTTCGACGCTCCAATCGGTCAAGGGATGCTGCAATAACGCATCCAGCGTCTCCGGATTCACGGTCACGGCGTGAGCGCCGCTCAAAGCGGCCTCGTGGACTTGCCGCGCGTTTTTGAAAGATGCCGCCAAAATCCGGGTCGGCAAACCGTAACTGTCGAACAGCTTCCGGATGGCCGCGACGACCTGGGCGCCGTCGCCGCCGCTGTTGTCCAACCGGTTCACATAGGGCGCGACGAAATCGGCGCCGGCCACCGCCGCCAGCAGTGCCTGCTGGGGAGTGAAGACCGCGGTGGCGGTCAGCTTAAAGCCACGCGGCTTCAACAGCTTGATGGCCTTCAGGCCTTCGGGGGTCACCGGGATCTTAATATAGAGATCGCCCCCGACGCTCCCGGCCAGATACTCCGCTTCCCGCGCCATCCGCTCGGCCTCCCTGCCGACTACCTGGACATGGAGCATCCTTTCTGCTCCGATGACCGCCCGGATCGCTTGGATAATCTTTAGAAACTCGTTCTTCTCCCTGGCGATAATGGTGGGATTGGTGGTAACCCCGGCCAAAGGGTAAATCTCATGGGCTTTCCGGATCAACTCCGGATTGGCGGTGTCCAGTAAGTATATCATCCGCTCAACTTCCTTTCGTTTATTACTGGGGTGGGCTCGTTTGCACCTTCAATCTCCGCAGCGGCCGCCGCTTCATCCACCATCACCGTTACGTCCCGGTGGAGCAACAGCAGCGAGGCAGGAAAGTGCGGCGTGACGGTCCGCTGGGTCAGCAGCCGGTTGATGACGGCCCCCTTGCTTCGGCCGCTGGCCAAAAGGAGGATTTTCCGCGCTTGCAGAATCACTCCGACCCCCATCGTGGCCGCTTGCCGGGGGACCTCGGCCACGGTCTCGAAGAAGCGGGAATTGTCCCGGATCGTCTCCGCGCTGAGATCCGCCACATGGGTGTCGGCGCTCAGTTCCGCGGCGGGTTCATTGAAACCGATATGCCCGTCGCCGCCGATTCCCAGGACCATCAGATCGATGCCGCCGAGCCCGGCGATGCGCTGATCATAGGCGGCGCAGGCCGCTTGCAGATCCGCCGCCCGGACATCCGGCACAAATGTGTTGGTTTGGTTGATATTCACGTTCTGATACAAAAATTCCTGTAAATAACGATAATAACTTTGCGGATGGTCGGGTCCCAAGGGAACATACTCATCAATATTCAGTATTCTCGCCTTGGAGAAGTCCAAACCCTCCGTTTGATGCAACCGCACCAACTCCCGGAGCATCCCCACCGGAGTGCCGCCCGTCGGCAGCGCGGCCACCAGATCCGGCCGCTCCCGGATGGCTGCGGCAACCATCGCCGCAGCCGCCCGGGACAGCTCCTGATAATCTTTTTTGATAAACACGTGCATCCCAATTCCTCCCTGACTCGTATCGCTTTATGAACCGCCGAGGGTGGTCCGGAAGCCATACGCTTCGGCAATGAGTTTCATTTTTTTCAGTTCCCCCTCCGCCGGCTCCGCGAGTTCCGGCAGAGGATATTCCCGGCCCAGTTTCGTATATTTCCCCAGCCCGTAGCGGTGATATCCCAGGATGTCCACCTGTTCGACGGTAGCCAGGCGCTTGACAAACTCCAGGCGATCCCGGAATTCGGCTTCCCCGTCATTGACGCCCGGGATCACCACCAACCGCGCGATCATGGGAATGCCCCGCTCCGCGATCTTCAAGGCATTCTCCAGGATGAATTCATTCGCAGCGCCGGTATACTGGCGGTGTTTTTCGCTCCCCATCAGCTTGATGTCGTACAAAACCAGGTCGATCGCACCGAGGACCCCGGCAAAGTTCGACCACGGCGCCAATCCGGCGGTCTCCACGGCGGTATGGATATGTTTCTCTTGCAGCCTGCGGGCCAACTCCCCCACGAACTCCGGTTGCAAGAGCGGCTCGCCCCCGGAAAACGTGACGCCGCCCCCGGATGTTTCATAAAAAACCCGGTCTTTCAGGAGTTCGGCCAATGCTTCGGCCACTGTCAGCCGCTGCCCGACGCTTTCATAGACTCCGGCGGGGCAGACTGCGGCGCACCGGCCGCAGCCATCGCAGGAATTCCGGTCCAGCCGGATCGCCTCCGCCGGCCGGGTCAACGCTCCCCGGGGGCAGGCCGCCAGGCAAGCGCCGCAACCGATGCAGAGCTCCGGACGCTGAAACATCTCCGGCGCCGGATGGATCAATTCCGGATTGGAACACCAGCCGCACCGCAAGGAACAGCCTTTCAAAAATACCGTGTCCCGGATGCCTGGACCGTCCTTGGTCGAATACTTCTGAATCGCCGAGATAACTCCGGTAACGTTGTCATGCTCAGAAGCCATGATGTTCCGTCCGCTCAATGATCGCCTCCTGGACCTCGGGTATCAGGGAAGTGAAAAGCGCGCAGTACCCGGCGACCCGCACCATCAGATTGGGATACTGTTCCGGATTCCGCCTGGCAGCCCGCAAGGTCGCCGAATCGACGACGTTAAACTGCAGGTGAAAGTTGCCCAACCGGCGGCTGGCTTCGATGAATGAGACGAATTTATCCAGATTGCCATCATCGGCCAAAGCCTCGGGGGAAAACTTCATATTGAGCAGTTGCCCGCCGGCCATCCGCGAGTTCGGCAGCTTCGACACGGACTTGGCCACGGCGGTCGGCCCTTCGCGGTCCGCGCCCAAGCAAGGGGAAGCGCCTTCGTTCAACGGCTTCCCGGCCAGACGGCCGTCGGGGGTCGCTCCGACATCCATTCCGTAGGGAACATAGGAAGAAATGTTGGAGGTGGACATGGTATACCCGCAACCGATCGGCCCGCTGCCATCCCTTTCATTCCGGTAGGATGGCAGCAAATCCAGATAGGAGCGGTAAACATCGGCCACGATCCGGTCGGCTTCATCCCGGTCATTGCCGAATTTCGGCGCGTTCAAGGCGAGCCGCCGGATCCGGGCGTTCTTTTCGCCCTGCCAATTCTGGTCCAATGCCGCTTTCAATTCGGGGAACGTTACCAATTGATCGTCAAATACCAGTTTTTTCAGCGCGGCCAACGAATCTCCGACCACCGTCGTTCCGATGGTGGAATGGCTGACAAAGTCATATTCCGCCCCGCCCTCCTTCAAAGTCTTGCCCCGTTCGATGCAGCAGTCAATCAATGAGGAAGCGAACGGATCGGCGTCAAAGAGCTTCAGCGAACGGTCGCAGACATAATCGCTCTCCACCGCCAGGTCGGTATAGAATTTCAAGAATTTGCGCCAACCCTCCCATAGTTCCTCATAGGAACCGAAGTCAACCTGGCTTTCCTTCCGGCCGTTCACCGAGATCAACTGAATCCCGGTCCGCGGATCCACCCCGTTATTCAACAATAGTTCCAGGATCTTGCCGAAATTCATATAGGTCATCCCGGTGGCCCGGTGGCCCCATCTTCCGGGAATCGCCACCTCCACGCAGCCCATGGAGGCGTAATCTCTGGCGACTGTCTCGGGAATGCCGATGGAGCGCAAGGTTGCGATGACAGTCTCATCAGCAAACAGCGACGGCATGCCGAACCTCTCCCGGATCAGCCGGGCCGCCTCCCACAATAATTCTTTCGGAGTTCCTTCCCAGTAACGTACCGACAAGTTCGGCTCGGGCAAGCGCGATAAGGCCATGGCCCGCAAACAGAGGTAGGATAATTCGTTGGTCCCGTCGCTGCCGTCCGCTTTCATCCCTCCGACCATCAGGTTGGAGTAGAGCGGGTATCCGACGCCAAATTCGGTATGATCCCAGGGGCGTACTTTATTCAGGCTGTTCAGCTTGATGAAAAACAGGGCGATCAGTTCCAAGGCCTGCTCGTCGGTGAGCACCCCGCGCTCGATGTCCCGCTGATAAAAAGGGTACATGTATTGATCGAATCTGCCGAATGAGAAGGAATGGCCGTTGCTCTCGATCATCATGACCAGATGGGTGAAATAGACCAACAGCAACGCTTCATGGAACGACTGCGGCGCTTTCTCCAGGCCGCCCGCGCAGATCTCCGCGATCTGCGCCAACTCCCGCTGCCGGTGCGGATTGGTCGCAGTTTTTGCCAACTCCAGCGCTTTTTGCGCATATCTTCGCACAAATTGGCTGGCCGCTTGCAATGCGATAACCGACGCCTGGTAGAAATGGCGTTGCGACGGCTCCAGATCCCCATTCCCCAGCTTCGCTTGGGCCTGGCGCATCACTCCACCGTACCCCTGAGCCAATAACTTATCGTGATTGGGAATGATATGTCCGTCGCCGGACATGCTGATGCCGCCGCGATGGATCACATTCTGCTCTTCGGCCAGCTTATTGATTGCCGAAATGTTCCGCAGCACCTCGTCCTGGTGGGTCCGGCCCCGCCAATCGCCGTAGATGT
This sequence comes from Hydrogenispora ethanolica, assembly GCF_004340685.1. Taxonomy (NCBI): domain Bacteria; kingdom Bacillati; phylum Bacillota; genus Hydrogenispora; species Hydrogenispora ethanolica. The sequence continues at coordinate 85,821 of NZ_SLUN01000023.1, forward strand.
CGCGAAGTTTCCGCTTGGTTTCATCCGAGATGGTGAAGACATCGCCGGTTCGCCGCTCAAACTGATCCAGCTCAGCGATGACCCAGGCGATGGAATATTCGGGAAAGATGGGCGCCGCCCTTCCGGCGCTAGCCTGATTCCCGACGATCAGCTGGTCCTCTTCGATATAAATGCTCATGCCGTTCAAAATCTGGGCGAGCGCTTTGGCCCGGCGTATGATCATCGGTTCCCCTTCCGTCTCCCGAAAGGACTCGGTGATCAACAACGCCCGTTCCGGACAGATGCTCGGAACCGTCCGCATCAGATCGTCGCGGACTTTCGTGACCCGTTGGTAGGATTCCTGATTCCAATCCTCCGCTATCATTTTCTGTCCCAGCATAAAACCCACTCCTTTGCAATGGTATTGGAATTCCTTTATTCAGTCTTCAGCAGCCGCATCAGCCGCTCGGAAACATCCAGGCTGAAGCGGCGGATGTAATCTTGCACATAAGCATCGATGTCCAACGCCGGGTTATCCACTAAAGGTTTCAAATTCATGCCCCAAATGTACGCCGAGGCTTCATCCACGCCGTGAGCTTCCAAGTAGGTCGCATTGGCCAATCTGCGGCCGGCCGTCGCCAGATCATAGCGTTTACCGCCGCCGATTTGGGAATCATGGACCCCAATCAGCGCCGCAGCGAGATTGGGACGCGAACTAACATCGAACATCACCTTGTCTTCATCATTCATCCAGTCCAACCCGCGCCATACTTCACACCCGTAGATCCGTTCGGGACGGAGGGCTTCGGGCAACCGCCGCAAGGCCTGGATCGTCCGCAAGGCCACACTGACATGGGTATCATGCTTATCCGCCAGATTATGGGTATAGATAACTTCCGGCCGGGCTGCCGCGACGATTTCGCTTAATTCCTCGAGAATATCGCAGTTCATAGAGTCTTTCACTTGACAGCTGGGATAATCCAATAAAGCCAAAGCGCCATATTCTCCCACGTAGGCGGCTTTCTTTTGTTCCGCCCGTCTCACCCGGCGCATGGCTTCGTCACAATATTCCGCATACAAATTAGCCCTGGCGCTGCCGGAACCATCCCCTACCACTACTCCCATAAACCATTGATCCGCTTTGGCAAAACATTGCAATATCCCGTGATAAGCCATGATCTCCAGATCATCCTGATGGGCTGCGATCGCCATGTGAGTGGTCCGCCCGATCGCCTCCGGAACCGGCTCCCGGTCCGGCACGAATAGCTCCGCGCCGCAGTTTTTGAACTTCATCCGTGCTTCTCCTTTCCGGCTTTCTCTTAATCTCCGCCGTTTTGAAATATACGATCACTTCGCCGCTCCCAAATTGATTATAATAAAAGCAACATCATTAGTCAATTATTTTTGTTTTATTTTGTTGTATTCATTCTGGCAGACTATCCTGAAATCAGCGAATAGGTTTGTATTTAGTGTTTGAACGATTGGATTTTGCTCCATCGAAAAAACGATCACACGGATCGTTCCCGTACGCTGTAATCCCATAACTCATGTTTACTTTTGTTGCTTTGCATGATACAATGAGCAAAGACCCCATCCAGCGTTTGAGAAAGGACGGCGTTCCCGTGCCGACTGCCGAGAGAAGAATCAAAATCTTTAATCTACTGGTGGAGAAAAAATCAGTGGAAGTGAATGAGCTGGCCAATCGCTTTGGCGTTTCCACCATGACCATTCGCAGAGACTTGGCGATGCTTGAAAAGCAGGGCATCGTCACGACCAATTACGGCGGAGCGTATCTCAATGAGGGTACTGCCATTGAACCGAGTTTTTCCTTAAAATACGGGCAAATGACGGAAGCCAAAAATAAGATGGGGCTGGCTGCGGCGGACCTCGTGCAAAACGGGGATTCTCTTTTCATCGATTGCGGAACCACCACGATGCAGCTGGCGAAGCATCTTCAAGCGAAAAAGGTCACCGTCATTACCAACTCTTTGGTAGTTAGTAATTTGTTGCAGACCAACTCAAAGATTAAATTAATCATGGCGCCAGGCGTCTATGACCCGAAATCAGCCGGTTTTTTAGGGCCGTTGACCATCGATTTTCTGCAAAAATTCAATGTCGATAAAGCGTTTATCGGGGCGCAAGGTTTTGATAGCGAAAGCGGAGCCACGGTTCCTGATGAGATCGATGCCGAAGTAAAAAAGGCGTTCTGTCGAAACTCCAAACAACGGATTTTGATGGTGGGCTACGAAAAGTTGGGCGTCAGCTGCCTGGCTAAATTCGCCGATATAACGGAGATCGACTGCTTGATCTCGGATGAAAACGCTTCCCGGGACGAGGTGGGCTTCATTCTAGGAAAAGGGGTTCAAGTGATTTTGGCGCGGTAATAAGCGGATGGATTCCTCGAAAAACCGATTACCAAAACACGACCGGGTAAAAACCCGGTCGTGTTTGGCAATGAATAAAAATTTGTCATCCCGCCGCTTCTTCCTGAAAAAGCATCCGAAAAAGGTTGGGATACCGCTCCGTGACGTGTTTGAGCCGGTAGGGCGGCCGGAGCCGGGTCTTTAGCAAGCCCCGCAACGAACGCTTCCGCTGGCTGAAATACCAGAATCCCACCATCTCATAGAGTTCTTGATAGTTCCGATTGCGCAACTTGATATTCCGCGGCAAACCGTGCGCATACAGAACCTCCATAAACTCGGCCTCCGCCAGGCTATCGGTGGCGGATGAGACTTTCTGGCGGATCACGTGATACCCGCGCTGCTCAAGATGCTCCTGAAACTTATCGAAGATTTCGCCGCGGCATAACTGAATCGGTTCCTGGTTGGTGATGGCAAGTTCCGTAAAGGCGGCTTTTAAGAGTTCGGTTGCAAACGATATCCGATTCTCAACCTGCGGCGGGATATAAAGGAAGCGGGCCGACCCCGTCTCCAGATGATGAATGACCAGAACCTCGGGACCGATAAAACAACCGCCGCCGGCATCGTCGATCTCAATCATCCGCGCATGTTCCTTCCTGCTTTCGTGATTTCGTCCTATCGATTCAGTCAACCGGATGCAATACCGAAACATAATCCGTTACTTACCCGATCATACACCTGCTTTTGTAATGTTTCAAGTAGCAGCAAATAGAAAAATACCAATTCATGGTCTTAAAGCAGTTATTTGGGCAGGAAATCACGGAAAAAATGCCGAATCAACCTAAAACTAATGCGCGTTTCTCGGCAATTACCATGTGCAGGCTCGACGCGGCGCGCATAAAGGGAACCGGTAAGATAAAAAATATCAACAAAATGAGGTGTCTGGAATTTCACGGCAAATCAAGGCGTTCCTCTTCGACATGGACGGCGTAATCACCGATACGGTCGAATATCATTATCAATCCTGGAAAAAGCTCTGCGCAGCCGAGGATATCCCGTTTACCGCGGCGGACAACCGGGATTTACTGGGACTCTCCCGCGAGGATTCCCTGCAGTTGCTGCTGGACCGGTATCACCGGAAAGTCTCTCCGGAGCATTTCCGATATCTCTATGAACGCAAGAACCAGCTCTTTCTGGAGCTGGTCGCCGGCATGACCGCAGCCGACCTGTTGCCCGGAGTCCGGGAGTTTCTGGACGAACTGGCGGAAAGCGGCCTCAAGATTGCAGTCGCCTCGTCCAGCCGGAATACCCAATGCATTCTGGAGCGGCTGGGGATCGCCGAACGTTTCGCGGCCATCGTCAATTCCAGCATGGTCGAACGGGCCAAGCCGGCCCCGGACCTGTTCCTGCACGCCGCCGCCCAACTCCAAGTGGTTCCGGAGGAAGCAGTGGTCATCGAAGACTCGGCGGCCGGAATCAGCGCCGCCCACCAGGCCGGAATGCTGGTCGTCGGCATTGGCCCGCGGGAACAGGTCGGCCCGGCCAATCTGATCTTTCCTTCCCTGGCCGAGGTCCGGTTGCCTTCCTTGGTGGCGGCATTGCAGAATCTCCGGGAGGTTTCGCTCCCTTAAGAACACCCAGAGGACTTTGAGAAACGGATGGCGAATTTCGAACGGATCTTACTCATTCGGCATAGCGGCATCGGCGACATTCTCTTTACGCTGCCTGCAGTCAACCTGGTCCGAATGAACTTTCCCGGCAGCCGGATCGTGTATTGCACCAAAAAACGGTATGCCGCTCTCTTGCAAGGTTTCCGTGCCGTCGACCAGGTCATCGCCGTGGACGACGAGGCTTTTCGCCACGGAAACCCGCTCAAGATCGCCCGCCACAGTTGGCGCCTGCTGCGCGCGGTCCGCGCCGGAGGATTCGATCTCGCCGTCGATCTCCACGGATTCGGCGAGACCGGCCTCATCGCCTGGGCCAGCCGGGCCCGGGAACGTTGGGGAATCGTTCGTCATTTCAAACGGCGCTTTTTTTATACCGCCGCGATCCTCAGGGATCCGCTGCTCCACAGCGTCGACCAGGGCTGTCAGTTGCTGGTGACGAATGGGCTTCGAGCGTTTCCGCCCGACAACCAATTTCAACTGCCCCGGCAATACCTTGCCGAGGCCGAAAAGCTATTTACCAATTGCGGGCTGGAAGCGGGTCGGGCGACCATCTTTATTCAGCCGTTTACCAGTTCCAAAAAGAAGAATTGGCCCTTGGAAAAGTATCTGGAATGTGCGGAACGGTGGCGCAGCCTGGGCTGGCAGGTGCTCTTCGGCGGCGGACCGGAGGAAAAGAAACGGTTGGCGGGGATGAGCGCCCGTTTTCCGGCCGCAGCCGGCCGTTCGGGACTTTTGACCACCGCCGGATTGATGCAATTGTCAACCTTGACGGTGGGCGGAGATACCGGCATGCTTCATCTGGCGGTCGCCCTGGGAAAACCGGCCCTGATGCTGATGCGCCAAGCCGATCCGCAATACCTTCCTTACCGCCACCCGGATTGGGCATTGGTCTCGCCCGATCCCAAAACCATCGCCGCCATCCCGGCGGAGGCCGTCATTGCGGCAGCCAGCCGAATTGTAAAGGAGAACCCATGAACCAAGCGCTCATTACCCCAGCCCAGTTTCCCGAACTCCAAGCCGTCTGGCAACGGCAAAACCTGAAAATCGTTCTGACCAACGGCTGCTTTGATCTGCTACATGCCGGCCACCTGCGCACTTTTTGCGAGGCTAAAAAACTCGGCGACCTTTTGGTGGTCGGACTCAACAGCGACCGTTCGGTCCGGGGGTTAAAGGGAGAGACCCGGCCGCTCGTCAGGGAAACGGACCGCGCCCTTCTGGTCTCGGCATTAAAGCCGGTGGATTACGTGACGATCTTTGACGAGCCGACCGCCTCCGATTTATTGCTGGCCCTCCGGCCCCACGTGTACGTCAAAGGCGGCGATTATTCCCTGGAGAACCTCCCGGAACGCCAAGCCATCCTGGAGATCGGCGCCCAAACGGTCTTCGTCCCGCTGGTGGAGGGGATCTCCACCTCGGAATTGGTCAAAAAGATTCGTAGCGCTAATATGTAGCTTACAAAGGCCGCCATTCCTCCAGCAATACCACGGCCAGCGCGGCGATGCCCTCGCCGCGGCCGGTGAAGCCCAGTTTTTCAGTGGTCGTCGCCTTGATATTCACGGCCGAAAGGTCGCAGGCCATCACTTGGGCGAGGCGCTCCCGCATCTTGGGAATATGCGCCGCGAACTTGGGGCGCTGGGCAATGATCGTGGCGTCGATATTGCCGATGGCATAGCCCGATTCCCGCACCCGTTCAAGAACGCTGCCCAGCAGTTGTGTGCTGTCCGCCCCCAGGTAGCGGGGATCAGTATCCGGAAAATGGACCCCGATATCTCCGGCGCCAATGGCGCCGAGCAGGGCGTCCATGATCGCGTGAATCAGCACGTCGGCATCGGAATGTCCGAGCAACCCCAGTTCATATGGAATTTTAACCCCGCCTAGAATCAACTCCCGTTCCGGTACGAGTTGATGAACGTCAAATCCCTGACCGATCCGCATCCGCTCTCCTCCTCAATATCGCTTCGGCCAACCAAAGATCCTCGGGCGTCGTAATCTTCAAATTTTCGTAAGAGCCTTCGATCAATTTCACCCGTTCGCCGCAGGCTTCCGCCACTCCGCAATCGTCGGAGAAATAACGGCCGCTGGCTGAGAGCCGCTTATAACAAGCTAAAATCGTTTCAAAGTCAAACACCTGGGGCGTCTGAATCGCCCGTAAGGCCGCGCGCTCCGGCGTGGCCGACACATACCCCGCCGCGTCGACCTGTTTGATGGTATCCTTGACCGGAACGGCCACTCCGACCGCTCCATATTCCCAACCGGCGGCGAGCGACGCCTCCAAAAGCTGCGGCGTGAGTAGCGCCCGGGCAGCATCATGAATGGCCACCAGCCGCCGTCCGGCTCGGGACCATTCCGGCCACTCCTCCAATGATTGCAGGCCGCGATAGACCGAGTCCTGCCGCTCTTTGCCGCCGGTCGTCAGCACAATCCGGGTGCCCGCCTGGTCCGGCCAGGCGTTTTCCAGATAGGTCCGAAATATCTCTTCCTCATCCGCATGGACCACCAACACGATCCGGGCCACCGCCGGTACGGCCATAAAGGCACGGAGCGTATGGCCGATCACCGGCTCGCCGTTCAGACTCAACCATACCTTATTCCGGCCGGAACCCATCCGCCGCCCCAGTCCCGCCGCGGGGATTACCGCGGCCACGTTTGAAATGCTCTTCATCCATCATCACCACCGCTTCTTTTCCAGCCCCGAATCGAAATATCCTGCAAAATGTCATAAAAAAAATGCTCCTTAAAGGAGCATTCATGAAGTAATTCGCGATGCCAGATATTCTTTGGGTTTGGCGAAGATCATCCGCCCCGCCGAGGTCTGCAAGATGCTGGTCACTAAAATCTCGATATCGAGTCCGATGTAACTTTTCCCGCCTTCCACCACAATCATGGTGCCGTCCTCCAGATAGCCGATGCCCTGGCCATGTTCTTTGCCGTCGCGCAATACATGGACCATCATCTCCTCGCCCGGAATGACCACCGGTTTAATGGCATTGGATAAGTCGTTGATATTCAGCACCTGGACTCCGTAAAGTTCGGCGACTTTGTTCAGATTATAGTCGTTGGTAACGACTTTCGCCTCAAGTTCCCTGGAGAGGCGCAACAGTTTGGTGTCCACTTCGCTCAAATCGTCATAGTCCCGGTCGAAGATGCGCACCGCCACCAAATTCTCTTTCTGGATCTTATTCAAAATATCCAGGCCCCGGCGGCCGCGATTGCGGCGCAGCGGGTCGGCGGAATCGGCGATTTTTTGCAGTTCCGAAAGGACAAAGGTAGGAATGATCAGTACGCCTTCCAAAAAGCCGGTTTTGCAAAGATCGGCGATCCGCCCGTCAATAATTGCGCTGGTATCCACCACCTTAAATTGGTTCTTTCCCGGGCTCGCTTTGGGCGGGGCCGGCGCGGCCGTTTCGAAAAAGAGCGCGGTAAAATCCTTGAGCTTGAGCGCCGTCATGGTCATGACCACTCCGACCGTCAGCAAAACTCCCCAAAACAAGACCAGCATCCGTCCTTGCCAGGGCAAAACTTCCACGACCGGCCGGAAGACCGAACCCAATAAAGCTGCCGCCGCCAAACCGCAAAACAAGGCCATGCTCTTCACGGTCAGTTCCGCTCCGGTCTTTTTACTCACAACAAACTCTAAAAACTGCGAACCTTTTACCGATAATGCCAGACTCAATAAACCGCAGATGATTGCCAGGGACAACCCCGCCGCCGGGTTCGGGTGGGAATTCAGAAGAACCGTCAGGAACCACCCGGAAACGCCCCCTCCAAGGGACCATAAGAAATGCTTAATCATTGTATCGAACCCATCACCTCTTTCGCAATTTATATGATGAAACATCAGTCGATCCGCTAGTTAGTATTGACCAAAATTGGGCGGTTTATCCTCGGTCCAACTTAAATTTACGACGCCGTTCCCAAAATGAATAAAAAAGCACAAAAATAAAAGCACCGGCATTATGCCCGTGCTTGCAATCGCGAAAATAAAGTTTTGCTCTAGGATAAGAAATCATCGATCATTTCGGCCATCATGTTTTCGGAGACGTTCTTGGCCAGAACCAGCTCACTCAGCAGGATCCGCCTGGCGTTTTCCAACATTTTCTTCTCGCCGGTTGACAATCCTTTCTGACGATCCCGCAGCACTAAATTGCGGACTACTTCAGCGACTTCAAATATACTGCCGCTCTTGATCTTCTCCAGATTGGCCCGATACCGGTGATTCCAATTAATTGGCATACTGGTGGTTTTATCTTTGAGCACTTCAAAAACTTTCAGGATCTCTTCTTCGTCGATAATTTGGCGTAGTCCTACCTCTTTTACCTTGTTGAGGGGGACCATCGCTTTCATCTCCCCCATCGGCAACTTGATAATATAATACCGCACCCGTTCTCCGGAGACCTCTTGTTCCTCGATATCCTCGATGACTCCTGCCCCGTGCATCGGGTAGACTACTTTATCGCCGACATTAAACATCCCAAACCTCCCACCGTTTCCAATTCTATCTTACAACATTCGGCGCCTCAAGTCAAGCTTATTATTTTAACAGGTTTTATTTTTGTTGTCAATATTTTTTGTTGATTAATTTTGGTCAGTGCTTCAACTTTTGTCGATTTTTCTTTCTTCCATCCCTTCTTGGAAGCCAAGTGATAAAGTCTTTCGAAACGGAGATCAGCATGCAAAAAGGTTTAAAACGACTTTACCACTTGCTTCCCTGAGCTTTTATTGTTCACCCTGGCCTTCGGGCAGGGTTTATCACAACGCTTTAGAAGCCATGTGATAAAGTCTCTTTCAAATGAATCCTTTTGCCAAAGGATTTTAAACGACTTTATCACTTGCTTCCCTGAGCTTTTGTGTTCA